>CANGCO010000030.1 GCA_947452365.1 Caulobacteraceae bacterium | reverse complement strand
GATCCAGTCTGGCGCGCTTTAAGGCCGCGGGGCGCACATTGGTCAGGAAGACATCAGCGGTCTGGATCAAGCGAACCAGGACATCGCGTCCAGCGGGCTTGGATATGTCGAGCACGATCGACTTCTTACCGCGATTATCCAGTTCAAACACCGGATTGGCGGCCTGGTCTGAACCAATACTGTCAAAGAATTTGCGGATCGGATCGCCGCCGGGCTGTTCGATCTTGATCACCTCGGCGCCCCAATCGGTCATGATGCCGGCAGCCCCTGGCGCGGCAATATAGGTGGCCAGTTCAATGATCTTCAAACCTTCGAGCACGTGCATCCCCAATCTTGCTTCGATGTTTCGCTTGTGGCGCGATTTGACGGCATTGTGTCTTGGCTCAGGCGCAGTGGGAAGGGGGTAGGGCGGGCGATCGGGCGGAAAGTGTTCGTTAAGCTTACCAAACTATCATCGGCCATGATCTGGTTATGGCAATCCAGATGGGATGGACTGATTTGGCAACGACCCTTAGCGCATTAACATCGGATGCCCTTAAGATACTTGTTCAGGGCGCTGCCGCCGATGATCGGGCTGCTGCGGCGCAAAGCTTGTGCCAGGTCTTGGCCAAGACAGTACTGACGCCGAAAGAGCGCGGCCAGGCTCAGGACATATTGCGGTTTGTCGCTGCCGATGCGAGCCAGTTGGTGCGAAAGGCCCTGGTCAAGACCTTGACTGCCTCGCCGCTCGTGCCTCGGGATGTGGCGCTTCGCCTGCTCCATGATATTGATGAAATTGCCCTGCCACTTTTGAACTTTTCCCCGGCCTTTACCGATGAGGATCTGGTGGAGATCTTGCAGGTCGCTGGCGCTGCAAGGCAGGTTGCCATTGCCTTAAGGCCCAGACTTTCCGAACGCGTGACCGGGATCATTGCCGATTTTGGCGTGCCTGAGGCGGTGCGCACAGCCTGCCGTAATGACAATGCCATGTTTTCCGAGCGCGCCTTGAACAAGGTGGTCGAGCGGTTTGCCAGTACAGACACCATCATGGCCACACTGGCCTATCGCCGGGCCTTGCCCAAATCAGTGTTGGAAAAGCTGATTAGCCTAGTTTCCGACCAGGTCCGCGATCATCTGGTTTCGCACCATGACGTGTCGCCAATTCTTGCCGCCGAGATCTCCACCGGCACAATGGAACGCGCGGTCGTTGACCTTATTGACGAAATTGAAACCCGGGACGATTTGGCGGGCTTTGTACATCATCTCTATACGGTCAACCGATTAACCTCATCCTTGTTATTGAGGGGCCTTGCCCAGGGCATGATGGGCTTTTTCGAGCATGGCTTGGCACAATTATCGGGCCTGCCGCATGCCCGGGTCTGGCTGATGGTGCACGATTCCGGGCCGCTGGGTTTTCGCGCCGTTTATGAGCGCGCCGGCCTGCCCCATCGGCTATTTCCAGCCTTTCAGGCCGCAATCGAGGCCTTTCACAGTTTGAGCTTTGACGGGCGAGTTAATGATCGCGAACGGTTCAAAGAGCGGATGCTGCAAAGGTTCCTAACCCAGCCGCATCAGGCCAGCCGCGAAGATCTAGACTATTTGCTCGACCGGTTGGACCGGTTGCAGCGCAGCGTTCGGACAAAAGTCTCGGCCATAACCAAGGCTGCGGCTTGATCAGATGGCAAATTGCGTCACCATAGGCTCGGGCCTCTGCCGCGATGGGGGCCAAGAGGAAAACCTATGACCACTGAACCCGCCGCCATCCGCCCCGCTGCAACCATATTGCTGGTGCGCGATCAGCCACAATTTGAAGTCCTGATGGTCAAGCGCCATCACCAGATCGATTTTGCCTCGGGCGCCCTGGTGTTTCCAGGCGGCAAGACCCATGCGGGCGATCACGATACGCGTTGGGCTGAGCGGTCATTGGGTTGGGAAGCCTTTCCGGAAATTGAGCGCGAACTGCGCATTGCCGCCATCCGCGAAGCCTATGAGGAGGCTGGCATATTGCTGGCACGCGACGGCGCTGGTGCCATGTTTACGGGCAGCGATACGGCCCATGCCGCACGCGATGCCGTGGCCAAGGATCAACGCGCCTTTATCGACCTCATCCATGAGCTTGACCTGTTTTTGGACCTGGGCAGCCTGTCAGCGTTTGCGCGCTGGATCACGCCATCCATGATGCCAAAGCGGTTTGACACCTGGTTCTATGTCGCTCGCGCACCCGAAGACCAGTTGGCGGCGTGTGATGGCTGGGAGACGGTGGATAGCGAATGGATTGCACCGGGCGAGGCGCTGCGCTTGGCGGCATCCGGCGCGCGCAAGGTGATTTTTCCAACCCGAATGAACCTGCAACTCTTGGCCGAAAGCGTTGATGCCCAGGACGCTATGAGCCGCGCCATTGCCCGGCCGCTGGTCACGGTCGAGCCCAAGGTCGAAAAGCGCGAGGGTGGCCCGGTTCTGGTCATCCCCCATGACGCCGGTTATGGCGCGGTCGAAGAGCCCTTGTCAGCCTTGAATTAAGGCAGGCCTAGGTCCTCTACCGCCTGTTCCAGCGCCGCAATCATGGTTCGCGCTGGGTCTTGATCGGCGCGGCCAAGGTTTTTGGCCAATACGGTCTTGATCGCCTCGATATGGGCGTCAATCAGGTCAAGGTTTGGCGGTTGGCCCGGGGATTGGGAGGCGACCAATTGGCAAAGCGATGCGGCTAGGCGGGTAATGCTCGCAAACTGGCAGGTTGTGCCCAATCCCTTAAGGTCATGCGCGCGGTGGTGGAGGCAATCGAGGGCCTGAACATCCACGGGGTCAAGGTCTAGGGTGGCGCGCGCGGCCTCAAGCTTGGCCAATTCACCCTCGAGCCACGGGGTGAACTGGTCGGACAAGGCGGCAAGGGCTGCCTCGGCCTTGGCAATTAGGTCTTGGGGGTCTAGCGGCGGGTTGGACATGGCATTGTACGGGCCCGATCGAAACACGACTAAAAGCCTAGCACACGTTTAACACGATCGGGTTAATGGCCTAGCTTGAAAATTGCTCGTTCAAAACGCGCTCGTCCAGACTGTGGCCAGCATCGAACAACATGCAAAGGCTGATTTCTCGGTCCTCGCCGACATGCACCTCGACCACGTCCCGGACCTCGAAATTATCGGCCACAGCGCTGACCGGCCGCTTGTCGGCCTCCAGCACCTCAAAGGTCACGCGCGCCGTGTGTGACAAAAGCGCACCGCGCCAGCGGCGTGGTCGAAAGGCGCTAATCGCGGTCAAGGCCAGTATCTGGGCCGAAATCGGCACGATTGGGCCATAGGCGGACAGGTTATAGGCCGTCGATCCGGCTGGGGTACAAACCAAGGCCCCGTCGCAGACCAGCTCGTTCAGCCGCACCTTGCCATCAATACAGATTCTCAGCTTGGCGGTCTGGCGGGTCTGGCGCAGCAGCGAGACCTCATTGATCGCCAAGGCACGGTGCTGACGCCGCTTTGAATCGATGGCGACCATGACCAGGGGATGGATGACGGCGCGCTCGGCGGCATTGATCCGTTCAAGTAGATCGTCTTCGCTATATTCATTCATCAAAAACCCGACCGAGCCGCGGTTCATGCCATAAATGGGCTTAAGCTTGTCCATGGTCCGGTGCAGGGTTTCGAGCATAAAGCCGTCCCCCCCAAGCGCAACGACCACCTGGGCATCCTCAAACCCGACATCGCCATAGCGTTCAGCCAGCCGCGCGCGCGCCTCCTGGGCTTCAGGACGGTCACTGGCGACGAATGATAGGCGACGGGTCATGGGCGATTGGGTCATCATAAGAAACAGAACAAGACTGGCTCGGACTAGCTTGTCAAACAGCCTTGGGTATTTTGCGCCTCGGTGAGGACATCATCCAGCATTATTGCCGCCTCAGCCTGGCCCTGCCCACCAAACACGGCGCTGACGCTTTGGACATCACCGCCGCCGGGAAACCCGCCGCTTAGCTTGCGCACTGTGTTGAGGACGGTGGGAAAGGCGCTGCGGTCCATGCCAATGACATAGCAGGCCAGGGCCAGCCGCTCGGGCGTTTCGCAATCAATCACCAGCCGCATGCGTGTATAGTTTTGGCCGCAAAGTCTGCCAAGCGCCCGGCAAAACAAGGACAACTTGCCTTCGCTCAGGGTACGAAACAGAAAACTTGGCTTGAGCTGGTCGGCATCGAGCAATTTGTTAATCAGCCGGTCTTCCATATCCAGTCGGTCCTGATCACTGTCTAGACCACGCAGGGTGGGCGTGAGCCCGGCGGCATCGCCCTGACCATGCGCTTCTGAAATCGCCTGGGCCAGGCTCGCAGTCAGCTCGTCCGGATCCAGATCAAACCGGGTCAGCAGGGACTCCTTCAAGGCTTGCCCAACCCAAACATACAGCCGCTCAGCCAAGGCAGAACTCAATTGCGGGTGTCGACTTAAGGGGCTGCGCAGGGCCGCGATCCGCCGCGAGGCCTCGACCAGGTCTTCCAAATGTCTATGACTCAAGCGCGTTGCATCATTGGTCGCAATGGCCGTTAAAACCGCCGGCTGGGCCTGGCTTAAAAGCGTATCGACAACGGCATGGCCAAGATTGGGGCGTCGCGCCACCTCGATCTGGTGCTCAATCGTGGCCTCGATCAGAACCCGGATCAGGGCGGCATCGTTCAGGACCGGGCTATTGGCGATCACGGGTCTTGCAATATCAATCTCGTCCAAGGCGAGGATGACCATCAGGGCCGGGGGAGCCCAGGCCTTTTCTGCCATGCGCTCGGACAAGCGCATCCGGATTGCGCGCTCGGCTTGGCCGACCAGTTTGAGCAATATATCTTCAAGCAAGGCCTGTACCGACGGACGATCGACCTGGTCCAAGGCGTCTGGATTATCAAACAGGTCGATCAGGGCGCTTAGTAGACGCTCGCGATCCTTTGGCGATTGCATGTTCGCCAGGTCTGTTAATGCCTGCGCCTGTTGGGCTAGGGTCACGCTACGAGTCTCCGCTGGGACCTAATTGCCCTAGCCAATTGACATTTAGGATAAGAATAGGGGGAAAGACAACCATGAGCGATGCCTTGTTACTGGCCTTGGATCAAGGCACCACCAGCACCCGGGCGATTGTGTTTGATCTGTATGGCAAGCCGTTAGCAACGGCGTCGCGGCCCTTGCATCAGTCCTATCCCAAGGACGGCTGGGTCGAGCATGATGCCGAAGAGATTCAGGCGTCGGTGGAGGCCGTTTTGGCTGAAGCCGTCAAATCCTGCGGCCGACCCCTAGCTGATTTTGCCGCGATTGGCATAACCAATCAGCGCGAAACCGTGGTGGTCTGGGACAAGGCGACGGGCAAGCCCATCCATCCTGCGATTGTCTGGCAAGATCGCCGCACCGCATCGGTTTGTGATGGCCTGCGCAGCCAAGGCTTGGAGCCACGGATTGCAAAGACAACGGGCCTTTTGCTGGACCCCTATTTTTCAGCCACCAAGATCGCCTGGATTCTCGATACCGTGCCCGGCGCACGAGACCGGGCCGAACGCGGCGAATTGCTGGCCGGGACCATGGATACCTGGGTGGTCTGGAACCTGACCGGCGGGACGGTGCATGCCACGGACGCGACCAATGCCTCACGAACGCTTCTGTTCGATCTCGAAGCCCAGGCTTGGTCCGGGGAAATGCTCGACCTGTTCAGGGTTCCCGCCGCCCTCTTGCCGGTGGTTAAGGATACGGCCGATGATTATGGCGTAACCCATTCAGCCTTGCTTGGCCGATCCCTACCCATCTGTGCGGTCGTAGGCGATCAGCAGGGCGCATTGATGGGGCAGGGCTGTATCCATGCTGGCGAAATGAAGGCCACCTATGGCACGGGCTGCTTTATGCTGCTCAATACCGGTGCCGTGCGGCCGGTGTCGCGCGCAAGGCTTTTGACGACGGTTGCGGTTCGGATCGGTGGCGTGGCCAGTTTTGCCCTTGAAGGCTCAATCTTTGTCGCAGGGGCTGCGTTTCAGTGGCTGGGTGAAGGCCTAGGTATTGCGGGTGGCCCCTCGGCGATCGAGGCCCTGGCCAAGACCGCCAGGCCTGATCATGGCGTCGTCGTGGTGCCGGCCTTTACTGGGCTCGGCGCACCGTGGTGGGACGCTGATGCGCGCGGGGCAATATTAGGCCTGACGCGCGATGCCGGTTTGGCTGAGATCGCCGCCGCTAGCTATGATGCCTGCGCCTTTCAGACCCGCGACCTGATCGAGGCCATGCAGGCCGATGCCCCCGATTGTTTGGGTGAGCGGGCCGAGCTTCGTATTGATGGCGGCATGGCGGCCAGTGACTGGTTTACGCGCCGGCTTTGTGACCTGACCGGGGTTCCGGTGCGCCGATCGGAGTTTCACGAAATGACAGCCCTGGGTGCAGCCTTGCTGGCCGGGCTAGGGGCTGGGATCTATCCAAGCCTTGAAGCCGCTGTCGCGGCGCGACCGTCTTCGCAGCTCACTGTGCCGGTGCTGGACAAGCCTGCGCGCGACTTGGCCTATGCGCGTTGGTGCGAAGCGGTGCCGCGGGTGCGATCGAGGCCTTGACCTTTAGCCCCTGCGGCGCGACCTTAGTGAAAATTGAATTTGGAGGATGAGATATGGCTGATGGATCTGCTGGAGCCTTGGGCTCGCTACGCGGCAAGGTAAGCGATGCGGAATGGAATGCCCGGGTTGACCTGGCAGCCCTTTACCGTCTAGCGGCCCTGCACGGCTGGGATGATATGATCTTCACCCACATCTCGGCCCGGGTGCCGGGACCCGAGCATCACTTCCTGATCAATCCCTATGGCTATTTCTTTGAGGAAATCACCGCCTCGTCCCTGGTTAAGGTCGATCTGGACGGCAATATTGTCGGTGAGACGCCCTTCTTCATCAATCCGGCCGGCTTTACCATCCATTCGGCCATTCATGCCGCCCGCGAAGATGCGCATTATGTCATGCACCTGCACACCGATCAGGGCGTGGCCGTTTCGGCACAAAAGGAAGGCCTGTTGCCGATTAGCCAGCAGGCCCTGATCGTGATGGGCGGCTTGGCGCATCACGATTACGAAGGCATTGCCCTTAATCTGGAGGAGCGCGAAAGGATAGTCGCTGATCTGGGCGAGAAAAAGCTTATGCTGCTGCGCAATCACGGCACCTTGACCGTCGGCGCGTCGGCGAGCGAAGCATGGATCAATATGTTCTTCCTAGAACGCGCCTGCATGCAGCAGGTCATGGCCCTCAGCGTCGGGCGCGACAATATTCTGATCGCCCCCGAAGCGGCCCAGGCCGAGGTGCGCAATCAAACGCGCAATGGTATGGGCATGGCCTCCAACCTCGCCTGGCCTGGCCTTTTACGTCGCCTCGATCGCGAATTGCCCGGTTACGACGACTGATCTCATCCAATCTGTTTTGCCAATTTGCCGCCGTGAGCCCTGGGCTTGCGGCGGCATTTTTGTCTGGGCAGGCCGAGGCCGGGGCCTGGCCGCTGGCACCTGGCCGAACCCAGATCATTGCCAAATACGAGTCCAGCCAAACGCGATCGGCCTATGATCTTGATGGACGTACCATTCAAATCCCGCCCTATGCCTATAGCGGGGGTGAGGTGTTTATCGAGCGCGGCCTTAGCCAGCGCCTGACCCTGCAAGCCAATCTTCGCTATTTGCGTGGGCAGGAGGGTTTTGGCTCAGACTATACCCGAATAACTGGCGATCTTGGCCTTAGGGTTTTGGCCTATCGCAGCCCGTCTTGGGTGGTAAGTCTCTACGGCGGCGGCGCCGTGCTAAGGTCTGATCAGGCCCAACTCAGTGCGCAATCGCGCCGAGACCTTGGTGATCCGGAGGCAAGGCTCCTCGTTGGTCATAATTTCAGCCTAGGGCGAAACCGCGGCTTTGCAGAAATCCAAGCGGCGCAACTCGGTCACAAGGGCAAGGCGTCAGAAATGCGCATAGAAGGCCGGGTCGGCATGGATTTGACCCGGTCGTGGCAAGTTTTGCTGCAAAATTATCGCGGCTCCAATCCAAGGGGCGTGGAATGGTCGAAAGCCGAGTTATCCTTGGTGCGCGAACTGGGCCCGGCCAGCCTGCAATTGGGTTGGCGCCAATCCCTGAGCGGCAGACAAACGGCGCACGAGGCCGGGCCAGTCTTGGCGCTTTGGTACCGGTTCTAGGTCTGATGCCTGTTGTCACTGCCAAAGAACTGTCACTGGACGCCAGAGTTTGGGCGCGTCATACCACGGCCATGATTCGATGCGACTGCGACGGCATTTATTGGGGGCAGGGCGATATTGTTTAGGAAGCACTTTTTTCTCACCGGCGCTTTGGTCCTCTTAGTGGCCCTGATCGTGGTTGGCGGCGCAAAACTGGCCGTCGATGGGGCCATCAAGGCGGCCAAGGCCAAGGGCAGTGCTGCGGCTGGTCGCGCGATCGAGGTGTCGCAAACCGCCGCTGCCCCCTATCGCTTTTCCGATCAGATCGAGGCCCTGGGCGTGGCCAAGGCCCGCCAGTCTGTGACCGTGACCTCCAATACGGCCGAACTGATCACCAAGGTGCGGTTTGGCGATGGTCAGGCCGTGGCCAAGGGGCAGGTCTTGGTGGAGTTAAAGGGCGACGAGCAAGACGCTGGCGTGCTTCAAGCCGAAGCCGCAGCCGGACAAGCGCGGCGCGATGCCAAGCGCTGGCGCGATCTGGCTGAAAAAGGCTATGCGCCCAAGGTCATGGCAGAACAGTATCAGACCAATAGCGCCCAAGCCGATGCGGCCTTAAGCGCCGCCAAGAGCCGCCGTCTAAACCGGGTGATCCGGGCCCCGTTTGCAGGCGTGGTAGGCCTTTCCGATGTCGCGCCGGGGGCCTTGATCGCCGCGGGCGGGCCGATCGTATCTTTGGATGATGTCGCCGTCATGCGGATCGATTTTGAAGTCCCCGACCGTTATGTCGCGGGCCTGAGCCGGGGCCTAGCCTTGAGCGCCCGCACCGATGCCTATCCTAATGCGCGCTTTGGCGGCAAGATTGCCCAGATCGATACCCGCGTTGACGAGCGCACCCGCGCGGTTCGCGCCCGCGCTGAAGTGCCTAATCCTGACCACCAGATCAAGCCCGGCATGCTGGTGCGGGTCACCCTAGATCAGGGCAGCCGCATGGCGCTGGCGGTGCCAGAGGCGGCGGTTCAGTTCGAGGGCGACCAGCCCTTTGTATTCTTGATTGCGAGCAAGGGTGAAAAGATCGTGGCCAAGCGCCAGTCCGTATCCGTGGGCGCGCGTCAAGATGGCATGATCGAGGTCTTGTCGGGCCTGTCGGCGGGCGACAAGATCATTGCCGATGGTCTTAACCGGGTCCAGCCCGATCAGGCGATCAAGCTGGCCGGTGCGCACAAGTCCAAGTCCGGCAAGAGGTCAAGACCGTGACCTTGTCTGACCTGTCGGTTCGCCGCCCGGTTCTTGCCGCGGTCGGGGCCATAATTTTGTGCGTGATTGGTCTGGCCGCCTATTTGAACCTGCCGGTCCGTGAACTGCCCAATGTCGATCCGCCGGTCATTTCAATCTCGACCAATTATCGCGGCGCATCTGCTGAAGTCGTCGAAGAGCGCATTACCCAGGTCATTGAGCGCCAGGCCGCTGGCCTGCAGGGTATTGACCGCATCACCTCGTCCAGCCGCGATGGCGTGTCGCGGATCTCGATCACCTTTACGCTGGCGCGCAATCTGGATGCGGCGGCTAATGATGTGCGCGATGCGGTGTCGCGGGTGACCTCTTTACTGCCCGATCAAGCGGACCCGCCCCAGATTGCCAAGACCCAGGCCGATTCCGCGCCGATCATTTTTCTGAACCTGATCTCGACGGGTCTGACCAAGCTAGAACTCGCCGACTATGCCAACCGGCATCTGGTCGAGCGGCTTTCGACCATTCCAGGTGTGGCCCAGGTCAGCCTGGCCGGGGCACAAATCTATGCCATGCGAATCTGGCTTGATGCGGATGCCCTAGCAGCGCGCGGCCTGACCGTTGATGATGTTGAAAACGCGCTCCTGTCCCAGAATATCGAATTGCCGGCCGGGGCGCTGGAATCCAAGGCCAAGGACTTTACCATTCGGGTCAAGCGCGGCTATTCATCGGCTGCCGAATTCGCCCGCCTACCCATTGTGCCTGTCGGCAATCGCAACCCAACTGCGCCGGTTAATGGTGTTACCAATGCCGCGGGCATGAGCACGCCGACCTTGACGCGGCTTGGCGATGTTGCCCGGGTCGAGGAGGGGGCCGATGAGCGCCGCCGCCTGTTCCGCTCTAATGGTGAGGCCCAGGTCGGTCTGGCCATTACCCGCCAATCCCAGGCCAATGACCTCGATATTTCTGCAGCGATCAAGAAGGAATTGGCGGTAATCAAGCCAACCTTACCGCCCAAGACCAAGATTGCCGTCTCAGTCGATAATTCGATGTTTACCGCCGGTGCGATCCATGAGGTCTGGGTGACCATGGGCCTGTCGCTCTTGCTGGTCGCGGCCGTGAACTTCCTGTTTTTGGGGACCTGGCGCGCCGCCTTAATCCCCTCGATCGTCGCCCCGATCTGTATCCTCTCGACCTGTATCATTCTGGCCCCACTTGGGTTTTCGATCAATCTCTTGACCCTGCTAGCCCTGGTCCTGGCCATTGGCCTGGTGGTCGATGACGCCATTGTCGTGGTTGAGAATATTCAGCGGCGCATTGATGAGGGCGAACCGCCCCTGATTGCGGCCGAGCGCGGTGCAAAACAGGTGTTTTTCGCCGTAATTGCGACCACTGTGGTGCTGCTGTCGGTGTTTGCGCCGCTTATGACCTTGCCGGGCTATATTGGCCGATTGTTTGTCGAGCTGGCCGTGGCCATTGCCTCGGCCGTGGCGTTTTCGGCCTTTCTGGCATTGAGTCTGTCGCCCATGCTGGCCTCAAAGCTGCTGCGCCCGGCCAAAGGCGGCGGCTGGCTGGCCCAGAGGGTGGATCGGGCAATGGAGGGGGTGCGCGTCTCCTATCGCGCTTCGCTTGAAGCGCTGCTGTCACAGAGGCAGGCCGCCATGGGGACCTTGGGTCTGGTGGCAGTCTTGGGCCTGATTGCGGTTGGCATGTTTACCCTCCTGCCCAAGGAGTTGGTGCCCAATGAGGATCGCGGCCGGGTCGATATTGCCATTAGCGGCCCCGAAGGCGCGGGCTTTGACTATACGGCCGCCGCCGCCTTGAAGGCTGAGACCTATTTTGCCAAGCTAAGGGCGACCGGCGATGTGGTGCGCTATAATCTGGGCGTGCCGCGCTTTGGCTCCAGCCAGATGAATACCGGCTCTGGCGTGCTAATCTTGAATGACTGGGACAAGCGCAAGGTCACGGCCGACCAAATTGCCGCCGATGCCAATAAGGCGCTGGGCGGCCTGACCTCGGCGCGGATTGTCGCCAGTGTGCGCGGGCCTTTCCAACGCAGTGGCGGCGGCGGATCTGGCGCCAATGTCGATTTTATCGCCTCGGGCAGCTCGTATGAAGACCTAGCGGTCTGGATCAAGCCGATCTTTGCCGCGGCCTTAAAAAACCCTGGCCTGGCGCGACCACGCTTGAATTATGAGCCAACCTCGCCGCGGCTCCTGGTCGAGCTGGATCGCGACAAGGCTGCAGCCCTTGGCGTCTCGGCCCAGGCCGTCGGCCGGGTGCTGGAGACCATGTTCGGATCGCGCAAGGCTACTACCTATGTCAAGGATGGCCAGGAATACGACGTTATCCTCCAGACCGATCTGGACAAGCGCCGCAGTGAGCAGGACCTCAATACCCTCTATGTGCGCGCATCGTCTGGCGAGCTGGTGCCGCTGTCGGCCGTAGTCAAGACCAGTGTGCGCGGCGATACGCCAGACCGCCAGCGTGTCGACCGCCAACGCGCCATTACGCTCACCGCCGAACTGACGCCTGGCTATACGGTGGCTGAGGCTGTGGACTTTTATAAGGCCCAGGCGGCGGAGCATCAGGGCGCAGGCGTGACTGTCCAATGGGGTGGTCAGGCCAAGGACTATTTGGAGGCCAGCGGCGCGGTTGGGTTTGCCTTTGCCATGGCGCTGCTTCTGGTGTTTTTGGTGCTGGCAGCCCAGTTTGAAAGCTGGATTCACCCTGCTGTCATCATGTTGACCGTGCCCTTGGCGGCGCTGGGCGGCCTGTTTGGCCTGGTTATGGCTGGGTCCTCGATCAATACCTATAGCCAGATTGGCCTGATCATTCTGATCGGGGTTGCGGCCAAGAACGGAATCTTGATCGTCGAGTTTGCCAACCAACTTCGCGATCAGGGCCTGAAGGTGCGCGAGGCGGTAATCGAGGCCTCGGTCTTGCGACTAAGGCCAATCATCATGACCTCGATTTCAGCGGCCTTTGGCGCACTGCCCCTAATCCTGGCCGCAGGACCGGGCGCGGGCAGCCGCAAGACGATTGGCGTTGTGATCTTTTCCGGTGCAATCTTTGCTACCTTGCTGACCGTGTTTGTCGTGCCGGTGATCTATAATCTGCTGGCCCGCTATACCAAGTCCCCGGACTGGACCGCGCGCCAGATCGAGGGATTTGAAAAGTCCGAAGGGACTTGATGGGCCTTGGCGTCGGGCGCGGGTCAGCTTAGAAGGTCGCTCGTCACCTTTTTTGCAGATCCGGCCCCTCCCATGCATGACATCAAGGCAATCCGCGATAATCCACAGGCCTATGACGCCGCCTGGGCCAAGCGTGGCCTGGGGGGGCGGTCTGAAGCCATCCTAGCCATCGATCAGCGCCTGCGCGCAGCCCAGACCGCCGGGCAAGAGGCCCAGGCCCAACGCAATGAGGCCTCCAAGCTGATCGGCCAGGCCAAGGCCCGCAAGGATGAGGCCGAGGCTGCGCGTCTCATGGCCCTGGTCGAGGGCTTTAAGGCCGAGCTTGCCACCACCGCTGAGGCCGAACGCCTTGAGTCTGAGGCCCTGCGCAACCTCTTGGCCGCCTTGGCCAATCTGCCGGCAGACGATGTGCCGCTTGGCGAGGACGAGCACGGCAATATCGAGGTGCGCCGCCATGGCGACCCGGCCAGTGTGCCTGCGGCCCGGCTCAATGCCCCTAAGGATCATGTCGATCTGGGTGCCGCGCTGGGCATGATGGATTTTGAAGCCGCTGCCCGCATGAGCGGCGCGCGGTTTGTGGTGCTGAAAAGCCAGATCGCGCGGCTGGAACGGGCGCTTGGTCAGTTCATGCTCGATGTCCAGACCGTTCAAAACGGCTATACCGAGGTCTCGCCGCCCTTGCTGGTTAAGGATGAGGCCCTTTATGGCACCGGCCAATTGCCAAAATTTGCCGAGGACCTGTTTCGCACCACGGGCGAGCATTGGTTGATCCCCACCGCCGAAGTGTCCCTGACCAATCTGGTGCGCGAACAGATTACTGCCGATACGGCCCTGCCCATGCGCCTGACCGCATTGACGCCAAGCTTTCGCTCTGAGGCCGGGGCATCGGGGCGCGATACGCGCGGCATGATCCGCCAGCACCAGTTTTATAAGGTCGAGCTGGTCTCGATCACCACGCCTGAACAGTCGGAGGAAGAGCATCAGCGCATGGTCCGCTGCGCTGAGGATATTCTAAAGCGTCTGGGTCTGCCCTTCCGCACCATGCTGCTCTGCACCGGCGATATGGGCTTTGGCGCGCGCAAGACCTATGACCTAGAGGTCTGGCTGCCGAGCCAGAACACTTATCGCGAGATCAGCTCTTGCTCCAATTGCGGCGACTTCCAGGCCCGGCGCATGGATGCGCGCTTTAAGCGGGCTGGGGACAAGGGCACCAGTTTTGTCCATACCCTAAACGGCTCGGGCCTGGCGGTTGGCCGCACCCTAGTCGCGGTGATGGAAAACTATCAGCTTGACGATGGCCGGATTGAAATCCCCGAGGCCCTGATCGCCTATATGGGCGGCCTGACCCATATTGGTCCACAGGTCTAGGGCGCGTGCGTATCCTCCTGACCAATGATGACGGAATTGCCGCCGAGGGCCTTGTCTGTCTGGAAAGAATAGCTGCAGAGCTTTCGGATGATGTCTGGGTGGTTGCCCCAGCAAAGGAACAGTCCGGCGCCAGCCGCGCCTTGACCCTGTCCGAGCCCTTGCGGGTGCACCAGATTTCCGAAAAGCGCTTTACGGTCTCAGGCACACCTACCGACTGTACCTTGCTGGCGATTCAAGACCTGGTGACGGGCCAGCGGCCTGACCTTGTGCTATCTGGCGTCAATCACGGCCAGAATATGGGCGAGGATGTGACCATGTCGGGCACGGTTGCGGGCGCAATCCAGGGCATGGCGGCGGGCGTGCCCTCGATTGCCCTATCCCAGGCCCGGATGATCCGCAATCAGGACACAGAGCTGAGGTTTCACACCGCACAGGCCTTTGCCCCCGGCATTATCCGCCAATTGCTCAAGGCTGGATGGCCCAAGGATGCGGTGATCAATCTGAACTTTCCGGATGTCGAGCCCGATGAGGTGACGGCGGTTGAGGTGACGCGTCAAGGCTTTCGCGATAACCAGACCCTGCATGCGCAAAAGCGTACCGACCCGCGCGGCCGTGACTATTACTGGATGGGTTTTCGCGGTCCCTTGTCTAATCCAGCCGAGGGTACGGACCTGCGCGCCATTTATGAAGGCCGCATATCGGTAACGCCCCTGCATATCGACCTGACCCATAATGCCTGCCTGCACGACCTGAAAAAGGTTTTGGGCGGCACGCCACCAAGGGGCTAGGCGATTTCATGACCGAGGCCCCCGATACGGACGAGACCCAGCGCGCAAGACTGATTCTGAGCTTGCGCTCGCAAGGCGTCACCGATCCCAAGGTGCTGGATGCGCTGGAAAAGACGCCAAGGGACCTCTTTGTCCCAAACCTGTTTCAGGACCGCACCTGGGAGGATTCGGCGCTGCCGATTGCCTGCGGCCAGACCATTAGCCAGCCCTTTATTGTCGGGCTGATGACCCAGGCGCTGCGCATAGAGTCGCGGTCACGGGTGCTGGAGATCGGTACAGGCTCTGGCTATCAGACCGCCGTCCTGTCGCGACTTGCGCGTTATGTCTATACGGTTGAGCGCTATCGCACCTTGATGGGCGAGGCAGAAAAACGGTTTCGGCATCTGGATCTCCTCAACGTGATCACGCGATTTGGCGATGGCGGCGAGGGCTGGCCCGAACAGGCACCTTTTGACCGCATTTTGGTCACAGCCGCAGCACCAGATGAGCCTAAGGCCTTGCTGGCGCAACTCAAGCCCAAGGGCACATTGGTTGCGCCGATTGGCCGGGGGGCGGAGCAAATGCTTAAGCGCTATACCGGTGACGGCCATGGTGGCTTTAGTATTGAGACGATTTGCGAGGTGCGATTTGTGCCCTTGCTGGAGGGCGTTGCTAAAGAGTTTTAGGGCGCAAGGGTCCTGTTGGTTTTGCGTGTGATACGGATCGGGTTAAGAGTGCCGGACCGGCTTTGGGATGATTCCCGCGGAATGTGTGTCTGGAGCGGTAATGAAGCAGTTGATGAATTGGACCTCGGCCCTTGTCTTGGCGACCAGTCTGGTCTTGGCCAATGCAGGTCCTGGCCTGACCAAGGCCCCGACCGAGGCTGAAAAATCCGCGACCAAATCAACAAAAAAGGTTAAGGCCAAGGCCTTATCAAAGACCAAGGCCAAGCCCAGCGCTGAACCCAAGGCCAAATCCGAGCTCGGTAAGGTGCAGGAGGGGGATGACAGCTATAAGGTGGCCAAGGGCGATACCGTCTATGCGATTGCCGAGCGGCTGCATATGACACCCGATGCCTTGATCAAGATGAATGGCCTCAAAAAGCCCTATACCCTCAAGGTCGGCCGCACGCTCAAGGTTCCGGCGGCCAAGGTCTATGTGATCAAGCCCGGCGATTCCCTCTATGCGATCAGCAAGCGCTTTCGTGTCGATGTCGATTCCCTCACCGCCCTGAACAAGACCGGTGCCAAGGCGAAGATTAAGCCGGGGCAAAAACTAGAACTGCCCGCAGAGGCTCGCGATCTGGTGGCCGAGGCTGAGGCGGCAGCGGAAAAGCAACTGGCGGCCGACAAGGCTGAGGCGGCGCGTATAGCCAAAAAGAAGGAAGCGGCAAGGGCCAAGGGGCGACGCACGCCTGAGGCTATGCCCGCTCCCGCCATAGAACCGAAGCTTGATCTGGGCATATTAGGTATTAAAAAGCCTGAGCCTAAGGTTGAATCGACCGTCCAGCCGACCGAGCGTGACACCACACCGGCGCCCAGTTCGCGGCCAGTCTTTCCGGCCCCCAGTGCTGCCGCTTCGAGTGCCGTGATCGCCAGCGGGCCTGCGTCCTCAGCGGCTGCGCCATCCGTGCTCGACCCCGCGCCCGCGCCGCCGACTGAGGCTGAGATCATCGCCTCGGGTCGCGGCCGGTTCATCTGGCCGGTGCGCGGCGATATTGTCTCTGGTTTTGGGCCCAAGGATTCGGGCCAGCGCAATGACGGCATTAATATTTCCGGCAAGGAAGGCGATATTGTTAAAAGCGCAGCGTCTGGCGATGTCGTCTATTCGGGCAATCTGGTGCCCGGCTTTGGTAATCTGGTGTTAATCAAGCATGAGGGCGGCTGGGTCACGGCCTATGCCCACCTGTCCCAGACCCTGGTCAAGATCAAGGATAAGATTGCGCAGGGCCAGGATATTGGCGCGGTTGGCAAGACCGGCGGCGTCGAGACGCCCCAGCTGCACTTTGAACTGCGCTATGCCCCATCGCCCAAGGAAAAGGCCCGGCCCGTTGATCCTGCCCTGGTCATGCCCCGCTAGGGGCTAGGGCTTCAAATCGCGGTCCAGGCTGCCGGCCAGATCGCGAATAAATTGCCAAGCCACCCGCCCAGAACGGGCCCCGCGCAGCTGCGCCCATTGCAGGGCCTGGCGGTCCAGGTCCTTGACCACCAGGTCAAACCGGTCGGCATAGCCGCGCACGGCCTCGAGATAGGCGCTCTGGTCCATAGGGGCAAAACCGATCCAGAGCCCAAACCGGTCAGAGACCGACACTTCTTCCTCGGCATCCTCGGCCGCGGCCATGGCGCCCTTGGCCTCGGCATGATCGCGCGGCATCAGGTGGCGGCGGTTGGAGGTGGCGACAAACAAGACATTGTCCGGCGGCCCAGCCACCCCGCCTTCAAGCGCTGATTTCAGGGCCTTGGCATCAGCAGCACCTTCTTCGAACGACAGGTCATCGCAAAGCACGACAAATCGCAGCTCATGCCCGCGCAGGCGCTCAAATAGCCGGGGCAGGGCCGTGACCTCGTCGCGGTCGACCTCGATCAGCCGTAAATCATCATGCGCCTTGGCCAGGGCCATAAAGCCGGCCTTGACCAGCGAGCTTTTGCCCGCGCCGCGCGCGCCCCAGAGCAGGACCGCATTTGAGGGCCGCGCCCTTGCAAAGCGCTCTAGGTTCTCAACAAACCGTGCCTTTTGCCGATCAACCCCGACCAGAAGATCAAGACCGAGCGGATAATCGGGCGCAGCAATAAAGGCATTGCGCCCTGCATCATGGCGAAACAGCCGGGCCGAGGCGAGGTCGGGCTCGGCTTCTGGCGCTGGCGCGAGGCGCTCTAGGGCCTTAGCAATGCGGTCGAGTGTGGTTTTCAGGTCATTGGACATGCTGCTAGCTTGTAAAGCGCTTGGCCCTCCATTGCAAAAGCCCCCTGCAACGCCTAGTTTCCGGCAACTTCGGGCCGTGCGGTGTTCGCGCGTGCCAGCTTTGACAGGTGAGATCCAATGTTCGCGACCCCGGCTATGGCCCAAACTGCCGCCGCTGCCCCTGCCGCAACGGGTGGCCCACAAGACCTCTTGCTCCAGATCGCTCCGATCTTGCTGCTTTTGGTTCTGTTCTATTTCCTGCTGATCCGGCCGCAGCAAAAGCGCGCCAAGGAACATCAGGCCCTGATCGCTGGCATTAAGCGCGGTGACACAGTGGTGCTGTCCAATGGCGTTATAGGCAAGGTTGCTCGGGTTGAGGATGCTGAAGTCGGTGTTGAAATCGCCACTGGCGTCACCGTCAAGGTCATTAAGGCCATGATTACCGATGTGCGTACCCGCGGCGAGCCTGCGGCTGCGAACGACGCCAAATCCTGATCCATCCCGTTAGTCGTTTCGTCGGTTGAAAGTCTAGGCTCATGCTTAATCTTGCCCGCTGGAAGGTGATCGCTTGTATCGCCGCCCTGCTGTTTGGCGTGGTGTTCACCCTGCCCAATGTCGTGCCGCAAAAGATGCTGGAGCAGGCCCCGGCCTGGTTGCCGCATCAAAAGCTGAATCTGGGCCTTGACCTTCAGGGCGGCTCATATCTGCTGCTTGAGGTGGACACAGCCGCGCTCAAGACTGAGCGATTGACGAACTTGTTGGAAGACGTGCGCAATAATCTGCGTTCCGAACAGATCGTGTTTACCGGCCTTGGCCAGGTCAATGGCATCATCTCGGTTCGTATTACCGATCCGGCCCAACTGGACGCGGCGCGCAAGGTTCTGGCCAAGATGGGCCAGCCCTTGGCCGGTGCGCCGTCGGGCCGTGACATCACGGTTACGGTGGCGCCTGATCAGCGCCTTGAACTGGCCCTGGTGCCCGAAGCCATTAATGCTGAGGGCATCAAGGCGGTCGAGCAGTCGATCGAAATCATCCGTCGCCGGATCGATTCACTGGGCACGCGCGAACCAACTATTATTCGCCAAGGCACCAATCGGATCGTGGTTCAGGCGCCCGGTGAAAGCGATCCTGAACGCCTCAAGCGCGTCATCGGCCAGACCGCCAAACTGACCTTCCAGATGGTTGACGACAGCGTCACCCTGCAAGAAGCTGCTGCTGGCCGCATCCCTCCCGGGTCCGAAATCCTGAAGAGTGAAGAGCAGCAAGAGCCAGCCCTTCTGGTCAAGCGCCGCGCCCTAGTTGGCGGTGAAATGCTGACCGATGCGCGCCTATCCTTTGACCAAAATGGCCAGCCGGTCGTGTCTTTCCGCTTTAACAGTCAAGGCGCGCGCCGGTTTGGCGATGCCACAGCCGACAATGTCGGCAAGCGGTTTGCGATTGTTCTCGATGGCAAGATTATTTCTGCGCCGCGCATTAATGAGCCCATTCGCGGCGGCTCTGGCCAGATCAGCGGCAATTTCACTGAAGCCACCGCCAATGACCTGTCGGTGCTCTTGCGCGCCGGTGCTCTACCTGCGCCGCTGAAAGTCGAAGAACAGCGCACTGTCGGGGCCGAACTTGGCGCCGATGCGGTCAAGGCGGGTCAGTTTTCAACCCTGCTGGGCGCTGGCCTGATCTTTGTCTTTATCATTCTGGCCTATGGCCTGTTTGGCGGGTTCGCCGCCATGGCCTTGACGGTCAATGGCCTCTTAATCGTGGCCTTGATGAGCGTGACCCAGGCGACCTTAACCCTGCCCGGTATTGCCGGCCTGATCTTGACCCTAGCCGTCGCGGTCGATGCCAATGTCTTGATTTATGAGCGTATGCGTGACGAGGTCAGGGCCGGGCGAACTGCCATGGCTGCAGCGGACGCTGGTTTCTCCAAGGCCATGACCACGATTATCGACGCCAATGTAACGACCATATTGGCCGCCCTGATCATGTTCCAATTTGGCTCTGGCCCGGTTCGGGGCTTTGCTTGGACCTTGTCGATCGGGGTCATCACCTCTGTCTTTACGGCTGTGCTGATTTCTCAGGTCTTAATCGCCTGGTGGTTCCGCACCTTCCGTCCCAAAACGCTTCCGATTGTATAAGGCAAAACCCATGGCCTGGCCGCTCATCAAGCTGCTTCCTGAAAAGACCAATCTCGACTTTGTCGGTTTTGCCCGTGCAGCCGGGGTCTTGTCGATTATTGCTGTGTTGGCCACGGCCGTCATGCTGTTCAAGCCCGGCTTGAATTTTGGCATCGATTTCAAGGGCGGCACGGTTTTAGAGCTGAATACGGGCACCAAGCCGCTCAATCTTGGCCAGGTGCGCGGTACTTTGGGCGCACTCAAGCTGGGTGACGTGCAGGTCCAGGCGTTTGGCGCGGAAAATGACGCCCTGATTCGTTTTCAGACACCCGATGGCGCAGACCCGGCCCAGACGGTCGACCGGGTTAAGACCGCACTCAATGCCGCAATCGGTCCTGTGACCTATTCGCGTACCGAGGTGGTCGGGCCCAAGGTGTCGGGCGAGCTTTTCCGCAATGGCATCTTGGCGCTCGGCGTCGCGATCGGCCTTATGCTGATCTATATTTGGTTTCGATTTGAGCTGCAATTTGGCTTAGGCGCGGTCGTCGCCCTGTTCCATGACGTGATTTTGACCTTTGGTCTGATCATTATCTTGAGGCTGGAATTCACCCTGACCATGATCGCCGCCATACTGACCATTATCGGCTATTCGATGAATGATACGGTGGTGGTGTTTGACCGCCTGCGCGAAAACCTGCGCAAATATAAGAAGATGCCCCTGCGCGAGGTGATTGACCTATCGATCAATGAAACCCTGTCGCGGACCATTATTACAGGCGTCACGGCCATATTGGCCCTGTCAGGTCTGGCGTTTTTCGGCGGTGAGGCTCTGCATGGCTTTTCGCTGGCGCTGATTTTCGGGATCTTGATCGGGACCTATTCCTCCATCTATGTCGCCTCGCCCATCATCCTGTTGTGGGGCGTCAAGCGCGGCGAGGAGCCCGAGGTCATTATCCCGCCAAAGACCCGCTAGGCCTATGCGCCAGGCCCCCTCGATTGATGCCTATGGCAGCGGCGGCTTTCGGGTGTCTGGCCAAAGGCATGAGGGGTCCTTGCTGATCCTCAATGATCAGCCCATGACCTGGCTCTTGACCGACCTCCAAGACCTAACGCCTGAGGCCCTGGCGCCCGTGTTCACGGCTGGGCCGTCGATTGTGGAGTTTGTGCTGCTTGGCACCGGCGCGGTTCAGTCCCTGCCGCCTAGGCCCGTGCGCGAGGCCCTGCAAAGGGCGGGCATGGGGCTTGAATTTATGGACACCCCAACAGCCGCCCGCGTCTATAATGTTCTGGCCGCCGAGGGCCGCAGGCTCGCTGCCGCCCTCATTGCCATCTAGGTTTAATTCACATTCAGGGGTTCCTGTTTGTCGACAAACTCAGGAACCGCATGGAGCGCGGCCTCAAGCCCTTCTCCCTCCGCCTTCCCCTACCGAAACTGGATTGGGCCCAGCCCCCTATTTCGTTTCCGGCACCACTTTTAAGCGCCAGGCCTTGCCCGGCTTTAAATAAGTCTGGGCGGCCTTTTGCAGGTCGGCTGCGGTCACCTTGGCCAGGCTGGCCATGACCGATCGTGCGGCATCGAGCCTAACCGAGCGCGGGTCCGTGCCCGCCAGCGTCTTGATCAGCACATGGGCCGGATAGGGGCGCAGGGTCTCGGTCTGGGCGCCCGATAATATGTTGAGCCAATAGCCATTGGTCTGACGCGCCTTCTCCACCGAATCCAGTTGCGGGGTCTTGGCGCGTTGCAACTCATCGGCGCTGACCGGATGATCGCGCAGGTCGGCGGCGATCTTGTCCATATCAGCAAAAAAGCCTGCGAGTTTTGCGGGCGGCATTTCGACACTGGCGGCAATATAGCCATAGCCTGGATAGAGCAGGGAGGAGTCCGCGCTTGCCGAAGGGGAATAGGTCGCGCCCTGTTTTTCGCGCAATTCATCGGTCATGCGCAGCTCAATAATCTGGGCCAAGACCCGTAAGGTACGGGCCTCTTGCGGGTCTGCGGCAAAGTCCTGGCTTGGCCAGGCGATAAAGGCGCTGGCTTGATCGGCGCGGCCCTTATGGGTCAGGACGACCGGCTCAGGCGTTCCTGCAGGAAATTGCACATCCCAGCCGGCCTTGATCGGCGCGCGCTCAGGCCGAGCGGGCAGGGCGCCAAACGTGGCCGCGACCGACTCGATGGCCTTATCGACCGTGATGTCGCCGACGATAATGATTTCAGCCGATCCGTCCGTCAGGCTAGGCTCGAGCACCTGTTTGAGTTCATCGGCCTTGGTTGCACTGATCTGGTCCTTGGTGGGAAAGGCCCAGCGCCGATCGCCGGGATGCAGTAGGGCTTCCAATTCGCGCTGCATCACCCCGCCCGGCGTAGCTTCGAGCTGGGCGTTAAACGGGATATAAAGGGTCTTGGCGCGCTCAAAGCCTTGGGTCCGCCAGCCAGGCTCTTGCACATAGGCGGCCATGAGCTGAAGCTGGGTATCCAGGTCTGCGGGGCGCGTCGCGCCGTTCATTTCTAGTGCATCATCGTCAAGACCAAGGTCTAGGCCGTATATCTTGCCAGTCAGGACCTTTTCAATCTGTTCATTGGTCAGGGCCTTTAGGCCCCCTTCGGTCGCGGCCCAGCCTGGCATCCAGCCGGCTGTGACCCGGTCCTTTGGCAGGTCCAGCTTGCCATTGCCCAGCCGCACCCGGACCAGAATCTGGTCCTGGGTAAATTTGGTCTGTTTGACCGTCAGGCGCAGACCATTGGCAAAGCGGATAAACACCGTATCGAGATCGGAAATGTCCTGTCGCTCGGCAACTGTGCCGACCGGGCCAAACTGGCCATAGGGCCAGATGACCACGGCGTCTTGGCCGGGCGGGGTAACCTTTTGGGCATTGGCGGCCTTAAGGGTCTGCAAAAGGCCCTTTTCACCGCCGACAATCGGGTCTGGGCTGGATAAGAAGATCAAGGGGCCTTGGCCGATAAAGGCCCCTTTTAGGCTTTTTGAGACGGTTTCGGCGCCTAGGCCCTGAACAGATTGCTCAAACAAGGCCAGTTCTTGAGCAGGACTGGTCACCACGCTGCGATCATCGACCGAGCCGATCAGTTCGCTGGCCAGAGCGGTTGTGCGGCGAGTCTCGGCGCGGGCGGCCAAGGCCACCAGATTGGCGCGCGTTTCGGAGATTTCCCGGTCCAGTTCGCCTTGCAAGACACCAAACGCCAAAGCCCGCTTGACCTCGGCCTGGGCTGCGGCCAGGCCGTCGCGCCATTTATCCGGCTCGACATTGACCGACACGGTCGTGCGGTCGGCTGAATTGACCTCATTGCCAGTATAGATGGCGGCCCCGATAAAGGCCGGGCGATCGCTTCTGGCTAGGCGTTCCAGCCTGCGATTGATCACAGCAAGGCCAAGCGACTGGATCAGATCATCGCGGCGCTTGGCCAAGCGATCAGCGCTCAAATCTACCGGCCGCTGCCAGCCATATTCGATACTGGTGCGGCTACCCGGCTCGATCGCGATCTTGGCCTCCAGCCCGCGCTTGGCCAGCCTGCCCAGATCCGGTTCGGAACCGACAGGCGCCGAAGCCTGCCAATCGCCAAACCGGGTCTTGATCTTGCCCTCCATCGCATCGAGGTCAAAATCACCGACCATGACCAGGACCGCGCGCTCTGGGCGATAATATTTGTGATAAAAGTCGGCGATCAGGTCGCGCGAAGCGGTTTTCAAAACCTCAACCTTGCCAATCGGCAACCGCCTTGGGGCCAACTGGTCTTTAAGAAAAAAGCTAAAGCCCTGTTTAAAAACGCGAAATCCAGGGGAATCACTTGAACGCTCTTCGGACAGCACCACGCCGCGTTCGCGGTCGACGGCTTCTTGGCTGATGGTCAAGTCGCTGGCGGTTTCGCGCATCAGCATTAGGCTGGTATCGACCGTATCGTCATCAGTCTGGGGTAGGTCCAGCTTATAGATGGTCTGGGTAAAATCGGTGGAGGCATTGGTATCGGCCCCAAACGACAGGCCATGGCGCTCCAAAATCTTGACCATCTCGCCTTCAGCGACATGTTTTGAGCCATTAAACGCCATGTGCTCAAGAAAATGCGCCAGACCCTGCTGGGCATCGGTTTCCATCAAGGATCCGGCATCAAACCTTAGCCGAATAGCCGCCTGGCCCGTGGGGGTCGCATTCTTGAGCAGGGCATAGCGCATGCCATTGGCCAGGGTACCAAACCGGATCTTGGGGTCTGGCGCAATGTCCGAGGCGGTTTGTGGCCAGACCCTTGCACTGATCGGCGCGGCCGTCTGGGTCGACGGACGGGGCGCCGCATGAAACAGCTTTGGCACGGGAATGTGCATGTGACCGCATGCGCCAAGCGACAGGCTACAGCTCATCATCAAGGCGAGGCGCGAAAAACGGGTCATATGGCAAGGATCCTTAGGGTGGTAAACCTAGCGCAACATCATCGGGAACTGAGGCCTTCGCAAGGCATGTGCAGCAAATTTGTCTGGGCGGTTATGAAGGCAGGCTAGGGGTTCGGGTTAGAGCCTTTGCAGGGCGGACCAAATCGGTTCATGCAATGGTCTAGACTCATCGCGTTGGGAGTATGAAACTTGGACCAATCGCGGCAACCGGCGATCCGTGCGCCCTGGCCTGTAATCGTGCTGGTCGGTGTCATTTTGGGGGCCTATCTGGTCCAGTCCCTAGTGCCCGATCAGGACGCTCTGGTGCTGCGCTTTGGGTATAGGCCCGATCAGGGCGGCGACTATCTGCCCTTGATCACGGCCCTGTTCTTGCATGGCGGCTGGGCGCATGTGGGGATGAATGCCTTGGGCGCTCTGGCCTTTGGCGCGCCGGTCGCGCGGTTTTTTCTAGGCTCGGACGACTGGCAGGCGCAGATTCCAGACGGCGAGGCGGTGCCAGGTCCTAGCCGCTATGGCACGCTTGGCCGCGGGGTCGGCTTTTTTGCGTTTTACCTCTTATGTGGGGCGGTGGGCAGTCTGGGCTTTGGTCTGTTGCACCCGCAAGGCCAAGGCATATTGGTCGGGGCCTCCGGCGCAGTATCGGGCCTGATGGGAGCGGCCTCACGCATGATTGACCGGCGCGGTAGCCTAGCGCCCTTTGCCAGCACATCCGTGGTTGGCATGGCGGCGGCCTGGATGGTTGCCAATCTGCTGATTGGTTTGACGGGTCTAGCCCCCGGCGCGCATGGCATGGCGATTGCTTGGGAGGCGCATGTGTTTGGCTATGCCTGCGGCCTATTGCTGATCGCCCCGATTGGCCGGCTGATGGGCCGGATTTGAGCCTCTGGGCTTGGCGGCGCTCTGTTCACATTATGTTTACCCTGCTTGATCTTGAGCAGGGATTGGAGGACGCTTTTATTCAATAATAACACGAATGGAGGTGCGTGCCATGTTGGTCAGTCAAATCCTGAAGTCCAAGGGCGATCTGGTCTTTACCGCCTCGCCGCATGAATCGGTGGGGGCCGCCGCCGCCCTCTTGCATAGCCGTAAGGTCGGGGCTCTCGTGGTGACTGATCCTGAGGATCAGGTGGTCGGCATTGTCTCCGAGCGTGATATTGTCCGCATGGTTGCTGAGCACGGTGTGGCCAGCATGACCCAGCCCCTATCAATCTGTATGTCGCGCGATGTGATTTTCGCCGCCTTGACCGAGACGGTAGACGATCTCTTGACCCGCATGACCGATCGCCGGATTCGGCACCTGCCTGTTGTCAGGGCGGGACGCCTGGTCGGGATTGTTTCGATCGGCGATCTGGTTAAGTCCAAGATTGCCGAGACGGAGGCCGAGGCGGCCACGCTTAAGGCCTATATTTCTGCAGGTTAGGCCTCGGTTACAGCCAATAAGGCCTTGGATGGCGGGTTAGACTCTGACGCTAAGGCATCGGCGAGGCTATAGGCCTCAAGCACGGAGGAGGTCGCATCGCGCGCCTTCATCAAGGCTTCGCGTAACGTGCAGCCCTCAAGGCTGGGACAATCTTCGCATTTTCGAAACGCCATATGGCTGACGCAGGGGGCAAGCGCCAAGGGCCCATCCACGACGCGAATGACCTGGGCAAAGCTGATCTCGACGGCGGGCCGTGCCAACTGATA
Organism: Caulobacteraceae bacterium; assembly: GCA_947452365.1. Lineage (GTDB taxonomy): Bacteria > Pseudomonadota > Alphaproteobacteria > Caulobacterales > Caulobacteraceae > CAISGS01. The sequence continues at coordinate 766 of CANGCO010000030.1, read as the reverse complement.
GCCGCCATACTTGCCGCGCCGGCTTATGATCAGGCCGCGTCGGCTGAGCTCTAGCAATATGGCTTCGAGAAATTTGCGTGGCGCATCGGCGCGGCTGGCAATCTCTGACGAGGTCATTTGGCCGCCACCCTGATCACGGGCCAATTCCACCAGGGCGCGGAGCGCATATCGGGCCTTGTGAGACAGCATTGGGGAGGGGTCCTAAATATGCCGACAGTGGGCCGTTATTGGGCAAAGATCCTAGCCCGGGGTTCCAGCGGTTTACAGTCTCCTGTGCGCAAATTCAAATTGGCTAAAGATGGGGCTTGCTATGCGAGAAGCTCGGGCCTAGAAGCGGCGCTCGCTGGATAAGGCGGACCGGAAACGGGCTTAAGGCTTAAGAAAAAATCATTTCTGCCTTGATGTTTGTTAAGGGTTTGTCTAACCTTCGCAGCTCAGCCGATGGGTTTGTGTTTTTGGGGATGGTGCATATGTGCCGGCCTTGGGGACGATTTTTTGTTAAGGGTTTGGGCCATTTTGGTGGCTGGGGTGTTTTTCAAAAGGTTTAGATTTGTTGGTTGACTTAGGTTTTGGGGGCGACTAGAACCCGCCCTCCGCCGACCACCGGCGCTAAACAGTGGGGCCGGTTTTCCGGTTATGGTCTTTGACATTGTTGAATTGGAAAGAGAAACGCAGGCGGCGGTGTTCTGGCGTAGGCTATAGGCCTACTTGAACGCTGACATGTTTGCGGTCTCTTGAAGACACCATGAAATTGGTTTTGAGCTTT
>CANGCO010000029.1 GCA_947452365.1 Caulobacteraceae bacterium | reverse complement strand
TAACCCGCACAACCTAGCCATAGGGCCCCATGACCGCGTCCAAAACCAAACCGGCCCCCTCAAATCCTGCGCCAGAGCAAGATCTCGATGTGATCATTATTGGCGGTGGTATGTCGGGCATGACTCTGGCGCTTGCCTTGGCCAGCGGCGGCCTGCGACCTGCGATTGTCGATTTGCAAGCTCAAGACGCCCAGACCGCCAAAGACTTTGATGGCCGCGCCTCGGCGATCGCCTATTCTAGCTTTCGGCTTTGGCAGGTCTTGGGTCTGGCAGCCGACCTTGAACCCCATGCCCAAAGGATCGAGCAGATCCTGGTCACAGATGGTCGCGCGCCGGGGGCTTCTGCGGGTGCGGCGGGACCGGCCTTTATCCGCTTTGAATCGGCGGAAATTGCTGATCGCTCAGACGGTGAGCCGCTTGGCTATATGCTCGAAAACCGCCAGATTCGCACCGCGCTTGTTGCCGCCGTCGCTAAGGCAGGCATTGCCGTCTATGCGCCAGCAAAGGTTCAAGACATCGATGTCGGCGCCAAGGGTGCGACAGTTATCTTGGCCGATGGCCGCACCTTGTCCGCGCTGCTGGTGGTTGGTGCCGAGGGGCGTCAATCGCTTGTGCGTGAGCAGGCCGGGATCAGCCTGATTGGCTGGGATTATGACCAGGTTGGGCTGGTGGCGACGGTGGCCATGCAAAGACCGCATGGCGGCATAGCCCATGAGTATTTTCTGCCCTCTGGTCCGTTTGCGATCCTGCCCTTGACCGACAACCGCGCCAGCCTAGTCTGGACTGAGCGCACCGATCGCGGTCAGGCCCTAGCTAGCGCGCGCCCAGAAATCTTCGAGGCGCACCTGCGCCGCCGATTTGGCGCATTTTTGGGCGAGATCGAGGTCTTGGGCCCGCGCTTTTCCTATCCCCTATCTCTACAACTGGCCGAACACATGGTCCGGCCAAGACTGGCCCTGCTCGGTGATGCCGCCCACGGGGTGCACCCGATTGCGGGCCAGGGCCTCAATCTCGGCCTAAAGGATGCCGCGGCCCTTGCCCAGGTTCTGGTTGAGGCCCATCGCCTCGGTGAGGATATTGGCTCAGAACTGGTCCTTGAGCGCTATGCGGCCTGGCGACGGTTTGACAATGTCATGCTGGCGGCGGCCACGGATGTGTTTGTCCGCCTGTTTTCCAATGACAATCCGCTGCTGCGGCTGGCGCGTGGGCTTGGCATGGCAGTGGTCAACCGCATTGGCCCTGCCAGGCGGTTTTTTATGCATGAGGCCGGCGGCGCGATTGGCGACCTACCAAGGCTATTGCGCGGCCAAAGCCTCTAGGCCTCACGGCTCAAACCGTCCCGGTCCAGCGTGGCCAGATAATCTTGCCAGAGCACGGCCTTGTCTTGGCCAAGCTGGAACAGGAAGGCCCAGGTATAAAGGCCGGTGTCATGGCCATCATCAAAGCTGAGGCGCACTGCATAGCGGCCAATGGGCGTTAATGCCTCTAGGCGCACCCTAGCCTTGCCCCCAACCGTGCGGCCACCGACGCCAGGGCCTGCGGCTGGCCCATGGCCGCGATCGGCGGCGCTGGGGGTCATGACCCGCAAATACTCAGCATCCAGTGCAAAGCTCAGACCCTTATCAAACGCGATATCCAGCCGATTTTCGCGGCGGTTGAGGGTCAGGCTGACGGGCCAGGGCGCCTTGTCTTGCGTCACTCGTCTTCGCTCAAGGCCCGGGCCTCATCGGCCAACATGACCGGTACGCCATCGCGGATCGGATAGGCCAGTCTTGCTTTTTTGCTAATCAGTTCGCCCTTTTCGCGGTCATAATCCAGTGGGCCATGTGTGAGTGGGCAGACCAGAACCTCAACTAGGCGCGGATCAAGCATTTGGCCAAGGCTGGCCGCGTCTAGGTCTTGGGTCATGATGGGTCCTATTGCAGGGGATTGGATTGATCATCGGCAGGCCGGGCCGCATTGATACGCATTAGGGCAATCATGGCCGCGCAGCGATCGCTCAAGCTAGCCGCTTCAAGCAGGGCCTGACGCTCGGTCGGGGCAAACGGCAGGGCGGCGGCCAGGCTATTAATCAAGGGCTCGGTCGGGGCGCTTTTGGCGCTGGCCCAGTCCAGATCCAGCTCATAATGGTGCAAAAACACTTCCAAGGCCTCGAAAAAGCCTTGGCGATCGAGCAGGTCGTCAGCGGTTTCGCCCACCAGGTCCACGGCAAATTCGCTGTAATCCGCCTTAACCTGACGATAGGGGGAGGGCAGGGCAAGTTCTTGCACGATCTTGAAGCGGCACACGCCGGTCAAGGTGATCAGATAGCGGCCATCAGCGGTCTCTGAAAAACTGGTAATCTTGCCGACGCATCCGACCTTGGCCAGATCTGGCCTTGCCCGGTCACCGCCGGCCCTGGTCTGGACCATGCCGATCAGCCGATCCCCGGCCATGGCATCATCAATCATGTTCAAATAGCGGGGCTCAAAAATATTGAGCGGCAATTGGCCATCCGGCAAGACTATGGCCCCGTCGAGTGGAAACACTGCCAGGGTCTGGGGCAGGTCGTCAATATGTTGATAGCCGCCTGTGGTCATGGTCGTTTATCCACGGATTGGGCAAGGTCAGCCCGATTGGCCAAGACCCTTAATCTAGTCGCTTTGGCGCTTATGGCCATGATCTGTGCGATCAAGAAAACAAAATCGCCGAAAGCCGCCGCCGACCCTGTTTGGCCAGGTCCGACATGGGTCCAGCCGCCTCAAAAATGGTTAGGAGCTGTTTGCGCGCCGCCCCATCCTTCCAGTCCGCCTCCTGGCCGATTAAGGCTAGTAATTCATCGGCCGCCCAATGCAGATTGCCTTGGGCGGCCAGAGCCTTGGCCAGCTCAAACCGGGCCTCGTGATCTGAGGGGTCTGCAACCAATCGCGCTTCAAACCCAGCCGTGTTGGAAACCGGCGCCTGGGCCAGCAAAAGGGCGGCCCTAATGCTGTCCAGTTCGGCGCTCTTGGCCCCGACCGGGGCCATGGCCACCAGTTCGGCTGCCCGCTCGATATCGCCGCCCAATAAGTAGCAGCGGCTAAGCCCGGCCAAGGCCTTTAAATCCTCGGGGTCGGTTTGCAAAACCTGCGCAAAGGCTTGGGCCGCCCCGGCCAGATCACCCAGTTCGAGCGCCTCGGCCCCTGCAGCCAGAATCTGCTCGGCCTCGGACGGCGGCTTGGGGCCGGTCAGTTTTTGGATAAAGGCGTGGATCTGACTATCGGGCAGGGCGCCCATAAACCCGTCAACCGGCTTACCATCAACAAAGGCATAGACGGCCGGGATCGACTGGACGCGCAATTGGCCGGCATAGACCGGGTTCTTATCGACATCGATCTTGACCAGCCGCACCGCGCCCTTGGCGGCCGTAACTGCCTTTTCCAGCGCAGGCGTCAGCTGGCGGCAGGGCCCGCACCAGGTGGCCCAAAAATCGACAATGACCGGCTGGACCTTGGAGGCCTCGATCACATCGGTGACAAAGCTGGCATCTGTGCCATGGCGGATCAGATCGCCCGCGGCGGTGGGGGTTACTCCCAGCATGGTCGGTCCTTGTTCCAGTCTGCGGGCCTTTGAGCCCATAAGATGGGCATAGGGGCCGCGGTCTTCAATACAGATCAGGCCAGATTGGCAAGATCGAGCACCCGCGCCTCAACTCCAACCGCCCTTAGAAACGCCATTAGACCGTCTGGCGACAGGCCGGTGGTGGCGCCATTATGCAGGGGGTGGAAATAGACCTGGTCATGATCGATCAGGGCCTGGTCCAGCACAAAATTCACCACATGCTCGCGGTCATTGATCAGGGCCAGGGCCGTGACCGAGCCGGGCCGAACGCCCAGGGTCTCATAGAGCAGGGCCTCTGAGCCAAAGGACATGCGACCAGAGCCCAAGGCCTGGGGCAGGGCCTTGAGATTGATCGCGGTCGTATCCTTGGCCGAGATCAACCAGATCTGGCCCTTATGGTCCTTTAAGAAAAGGTTTTTGCTATGGCCGCCGGGCAATTGGGCCTTGAACTCATCGCCCTCACCCACCCGAAATACCGGCGGGTGTTCCAGGGTTTGGTGGCCAATGCCGTGGGCGTCGAGCAGGGCAAACAGGTCTTGGGGCGTGGCATGGGTCATGCGGCTTTTTACGATGGCGGCGGCGCAATCTCAAGCTTTGGCAGGCGTGTGTTTGGCAGATGCGAAAAAACGCGTTGCCTATCTAATCTTTGTGGCCCTAGACCTTGGCCCTAACAGCAAGACAGGTGATGCTATGGAACTGGAATGCTATCCGATCATTAATCGCCCCCCGGAGATTGTGCCTGGCCGGCCTAATCGCGACTGGATGGATGTGTTTGCCGAGCGCCATCCTTATCGTTGCCTGCCCTTGAGCATGGCCAATACCAGCGGCTGGGAAATCCTGTGTCCTGTCGGCTTTAGCGCCGAATGGAATGGCGGCGATTTGCAAAGCGACATTACCCTCAGGCCAGATCATCCCTATCCCGGCTTTGAGGATTTTGCCGTCTCGCATTTTACGCGCGGCGTCCTGACCTTTCATCCGGGCTATATGTTTCGCACACCCTTAAAATGGTCGATGATGGTTCAGGGCCCGCCCAATTTCATCAAGGACGGTATCCAGCCCCTCGCTGGTCTAGTCGAGACCGATTGGCTGCCCTTTCCCTTTACCATGAACTGGATGTTTACCCGCCCCGGCAAGGTGCGGTTTGAAAAGGGCGACCCGTTCTGTTTCATCACGCTTTTGCAGGACAAGGTGCTAGAGACGTTTGAGCCGGTGATCCGGTCCATGGAGTCCGATTCTGTGCTCAAGGGCCAGTATGAGGCCTGGACCAAGCAAAGATCGGATTTTAATAGCCGCCTGTTTAAGCGCGACCCATCGGCGCTGAAAGCGGCTTGGCAGCGCTATTATTTCAAGGGCGAAATGCCCGATGATGTCGGTCCCGCCCCCACAGACCATGTCAATAAGCGCCGTCTGGCCCAGCCCAGGGTCAAGGGCGGATAGGGCGGCCACAGGTTTTTAGGGCAAGCTGATCAAGCCTCTTGCAAAGCCCTTATGCGTCTGTCATAAGCCCGCCTCTCGAGACGGGTATCAGTGATACTCTGGAGTGCGGGCGTAGCTCAGTGGTAGAGCACAACCTTGCCAAGGTTGGGGTCGAGAGTTCGAATCTCTTCGCCCGCTCCAATGTCTTCGAGGGGCCGTTATAGGCCCGCTAGAAATTCCCCAGCCTGGTCCTTGATCGATTGCCGCCGCTCGGGCGTAAAGCCTGACAGGGTCTTATAGGGCATGGCCAGGCGCATATTGCCCTTAAGCACGGTCTCATTCTCGATCAGGAAGTTCCAATAAAGATAATTGAACGGGCAGGCGCCGGGGCCGATCTTAATGGCCGGGTCATAGGCGCAGCCTTGGCAATAATCGCTCATTTTCTGGATATAGGCCCCAGAGGCGGCATAGGGCTTTGAGGCCATAAGCCCGCCATCGGCAAACAGGGCCATGCCATGGACATTGGGCAATTCGACCCATTCAAACGCGTCAATATAGACCGCTAAATACCAGGCCTCGATCTGGGCCGGTTCAATCCCAGCCAAAAGTGCGAAATTGCCGGTCACCATCAGGCGCTGAATATGGTGGCCATAGGCGGTTTTGCGAATATCGCCGACCGCCTGTTTCAAACAGTTCAGGTCCGTCGGCGCGCCCCAATAGAGGCCGGGCAAGTCGCGCTTGGCCGACAGGGCATTGCTGGCCGCATAGCTGGGCATATTGAGCCAATAAATGCCCCGCACATATTCGCGCCAGCCCAGGATCTGGCGAATAAAGCCCTCGGCCGCGTTCAGGGGCACGTCGCCTGCCCGCCAGGCCGTCTCGGCCGCCTGGCATACCTCCAGGGGCGATAGCAGGCCCAGATTGAGATAGGGCGACACTATGCTGTGGAACAAGAAGGGCTCGCCCGCCTTCATCGCGTCTTGATAGTCGCCAAAACTGGGCAGGCCAACGGTGAGAAAATTATCCAAGGCTGCCAGCGCGCCTTGGCGGGTCACAGCCCAGCCAAACGGCTCCAGATCGCCAAAATGGTTGTCAAAGCGCGCACCGACCAGATCCATGACCTCGCGCGTTACAGGATCGGGCTCAAACCTTAGGCGGCTTGGGACGGCGACCTTGGCAGGCAAGCGTTTGCGATTGTCCTGATCAAAATTCCATTGGCCGCCGACCGGCTCTGAGCCCTCCATTAAGAGGCCGGTCTTGCGGCGCATATCGCGATAGAAATGCTCCATGCGAAACAGCTTGCGCCCCCTTGCCCAGTCGGCAAACTGCTCAAGGCTAGCCAAAAACCGCTCATCGGGTCGGATTTCAACCGGGATATGCAAGGCATCGGACCAGGTCTTGGCCGCCTCCAACACCCGCCACTCGCCAGGCTGCGTCATGATCAGGGTGCTAGCCGCATGGCGCGCGACGGCGCGGGCAATCTCTTTGGTAAAGCTGCCCGTATTGGCGGGATCATCAAGGGCGACATAATCAACCTTCATGCCTTGAGCACGCAGCTCATCGGCAAAATGGCGCATGGCCGACAAGATCAGGACGATTTTTTGCTTATGATGCGGCACATAATCGGTCTCTTGCGCCACTTCCAGCATCAAGACCGTATCGGTCGCGGGATCTAGACCCCGCAGGCTAGACAGGCCAAGACTCAGCTGGTCGCCGAGGACAAGATGCAGGCGGCTCATAATGCGGTCGCCCGGCTAGAGCGCCGCCGTTCATCGCGGCAACGGTCCGAACAGGTCTGGATCTGCGCCCATACCCGCGCCCATTTTTTGCGCCATGCAAACGGGCGCCCGCAAGAGACGCAGGTCTTTTCGGGCAGGTCCTGCTTTTGTCGCATCTTGGCCATGGTCAACCTACGCTTAGGCGGCCCCTTTAGATCAGGGCCGAGCGTTCTTTGCGGCTAAAAGGCTAAACCAATCCCGGAGACGAACACTTTCGAGCGCTTGTGCGTGTCGCTTTCCGTATCGCCCGGGTCCGGCGCATTTAGGGACGGCTAGGTAGGGTCCCGGACTTGGCAAGGCTGGCGACCCAGCCAAAAGAGTCCTTTAAGGTCCGCACCCCCGTCGCCCTATCATGCGCGACCAGGCCGAACTTGGAGGTATAGCCCAGCGCCCATTCAAAATTATCCAGCAAGGTCCAGACAAAATAGCCATTTAGCGCAGAGCCCGCTGCCTTAGCGGTCAGGGCCGCTTCCAGATGGCGACGGATATAGGTGATGCGGAACGTGTCCTTGATAATGGCGGGCTTGCTACTGAACGGGTCGGAGCAGCCGTTTTCGGTAATCATGACCTGGGGATTGCCATAGTCCTTGCGCAGCCAGCCCAAGACCTCAGCCAGACCCGATGGATCAATATGGCGCCCAAACGCGTCAAGTTCTGACCCCTTGGGTGGTTTGGCTAGGGCAATCTTGCTGGGCGAGGACAGGTCGAGCTTAACATAGGCGGGGGCATAATAATTGACCCCGGCAAAATCGATCGGCTGGTGAATAGTGGCCATGTCGCCGTCCATTAGCGCCTTGCCGATCAGGTCGCTAACCCGCTTGGGATAGGTGCCCTTGAGCGCCGGGTCCAGCCAGGCGCGATTGGATAGGGCATCAAGCCCTTCGGCTGCTGGCCGATTCCAGACCGCCAGATCGCCGCCGCTGGCCCGCACCGGCTGCAGGGCAAATGTGGTGCCAATCGACAGGTCAGACTGGCTGGCGCGCAGGGCCTGGATGGCCAGGCCCTGGCCTAGATTCATGTGGTGGATGACCGGACCAAGCAGGGCCGGGTCCTTCAGGCCAGGGGCATGCATGCCCAAAAGGTGGCCAAGGATTGACTGAGCCGCCGCCTCATTCAGCACGATGAAGCGTTTGAGCCGATCGCCAAGCCTTTGGCCAATAACCGAGGCATAGTCCGCTAGCCGCAGGGCCGTATCGCGATTAGCCCAGCCGCCCTTGTCTTGCAGGGCCTGGGGCAGGTCCCAGTGATACAGGGTGGCATAGGGGACAATATCCTTGGCCAAAAGCCCGTCGACCAGGCGTTCGTAATAATCCAGCCCAGCCGCATTGACCGCGCCTTGGCCGGTCGGAACAATGCGTGGCCAGGACATGGAAAACCGGTAGGCCCCGAGCCCGGCGGCCTTGATCAGGTCAATATCTTCGCCAAACCGATTATAGCTGTCTGTCGCTATGCTCGCCGTGCTGCCGTCAATAATCTTGCCGGGGATGCGCTCAAACGTGTCCCAAATGCTCTTGCCCCGCCCGTCGGCCTGCTGAGAGCCCTCGATCTGGAAGGCCGCGGAGGCCACGCCCCAGACAAAGTCCTTTGGAAATTGGCGGCTGGCCGGCTGAAGATCGGTTTTCGCGGTCGGCTCGCACGCGCCGAGGCCAAGCGCCGTGGCCCCGAGGGCTAGTCCGCCCAAGGCACGGCGATTGATTTGAAATTCACTCATCAGCGCGTGTCCCCCAATATGAGCCCCTTGGGGGCCATTTGGACTTGAGTATGGCCTGTGAAGGCCAAGCTTGCCTAGCCCTGCTCGCCAAGCGCGGCCATGGTCGCGCGGGTATGGTCATCGGTTGGAAAAAACAGCTCGAGCCGCAGATCGCGCACAGTGACGTCTTCACTGGTGCCAAAATGCGCGATCACCGACAAAAAGCTTAAAGGCTCGGTGGGCGTCTTAAAGATCAGGGGCATAACCGGGCTACGCTGACCGGAGGGCGGCTTATAAGGATGGGCCTTGCTGGCGCGCTCGAGCGATTGCAGCATGGATTGCAAAATCGGGTCATTACCGGCCTCGAGGGCCTCTAATTGCAGGCGGGCGGTTATTTCGTGCACAACTTGGGGAAAATTGGCGACCAGATCGGGGGCCATGGGCTGCTCTGCCAAGAGCCGGATCAGATTGGATTCGGTGCCCGTCGGGTCTAGGCCAGTGATTAGGACCTTGGCGGTTGGGTTTGCGTCGAGCAGATTCCAGTGCCGGTCACAGACTAGGGCCGGATTGGGCGCGTGTTTGGCCATCATTTCGGACAAGACGGCGCGAAACGGGCCAAGGGCTTCGGAGTCTAGGGGTGAGGCCGGATAGGCGGGGACAAACCCCGCCGCCTGTAAAAGGCTATTGCGTGCGGCCAGCGGCAGGACCATGCCTTGCGCCAATTGCAGGACCATGTCGCGGCTTGGCTGTGCGCGGCCCGATTCCAGAAACGACACATGGCGGGCCGAGACATTGCTAATACAGGCCAGGTCTAGTTGGCTCATGCGCCGCCCGGACCGATAATGGCGCAGGGCATTGGCAAAATTGGTCGGGCGGATCGCTTGGGCGGTTTGGGTCTGTTGCATGCCCAAAGCCTGCCATCTTGGTTCAGGCTGTCAATGACCTCAAAGGTAATTGCTAGGCCTATCTGGGCCGATCCATAGTCGGCCCATTCACAGATATGGAGGAAGACCATGAACCGGTTTTGGAACCTTTGGCTAAAGGTTTGGTGTGTCTGCGTACTGACCTTTGGGCTTGTTTTGGCGGCGGCGGCCATACCCGCCTTGGATGGCCCAGCGCGCTGGATCTATAGCCTGATGGATATGGGCCATGCCGAGCCCTTATCGATTGCGGCCCCAGGCCTGCGCTTTAGCATTGCCCTGGTTGGGGCGGTGACCTTTGGCTGGGGCTTGACCATTGTCGGCATGATGCGAGCGGCAAGGCAAGGCGGCGCCGCGGTTTGGCGCGACCTGACCGCCGCCTTTGGACTCTGGTACATGGTCGATAGTGGCATATCGATCCTGACCGGATTTGGCCTCAATGCCGTGTCCAATACCGGCTTCTTGATCGCCTATCTGATCCCGGTTTTGCGCTCGGGCGTCTTGCGGGGCTAGTTGCCGGTATAGTTGGGCGCGCGCTTTTCCAAAAAGGCCATCATGCCTTCGCGCACATCCTCGGACTGGGCACACAAGATCTGGTTGCGGTCTTCCATGGCGATGGCCGCTTCTAGGCTCTGGGCATCGACGCTCATATTCAAGCATTCCTTGGTCAGGCGAAGGCCCATGGGCGAGGTGGTCAGCATCTCGTCCAGATAGACCTTGGCCGCCTTGTCCAGATCGGCATCGGGCACGACCTCGCTGACTAGGCCCACCCGCAAGGCGCGCTCGGCATTGATGAACCGGCCGGTCAGCATAAGCTCAGATGCCACCGACACCCCAACCAGTCTTGGCAAGAAATAGGACACGCCAATATCGCAAGCCGATAGGCCAATGCGGATAAAGGCCGCATTCATGCGCGCGCTTTCACCGGCTATGCGAATGTCAGACGCCAGGGCTATGGCAAAGCCACCGCCGCAGGCTGGGCCATGCACCAGCGAGATAATGGCCTGCTGACAACGGCGCATACGGATCACGATCTCGGAAATCCGTCTTTGGCTCAAAAGCCCGGCCGAGGGGCCGCGCTTGGCATTGTCGCCGGGCTGGGCGGTTTGGTTTTCCTTAATATCGAGACCGGCGCAAAATGCCCGGCCCGCACCCTTGAGCACCACAATGCGCGTTTCGCGGTCAAAATAAAGCCCGCCAAAATAGTCGAGCAGATCGTCGACCATCTGATTGTTCAGCGTATTGAGCGCTTCTGGCCGGTTGAAGGTGACGTGATCAACCGCCCCGTCTTTTTCGATCAATAGGGTCTTATAGGGTGCGGGCATGGCGGTTCTATCCTTTAAGCGGTCGGGATCTTGTTAAAGGGAAGACCCTTATCAGCGCGCATGTCCTCGGGAAGCCCTAGGACTCGCTCACCAATAATATTGCGCAAGATCTCATCCGTGCCACCCTCAACCCGGGTGGCGGGCGAGCGCATCAGCTGGGCCTGGAACTTGGCGCCCATGGCCGCTAGCTTTGGATCAGCAATCACCCCGGCCTGGCCCTGAAGATCGAGCGCAAACATGGCGATTTCCTGTAGGCTGGAGCCCGCCACCAACTTGCCGATCGAGTTTTCAGGCCCGGGCGTCTCGCCGCGCGACAGGGCCGAAATCGCCCGCATGCCGGTATATTTCAGCCCGCTTTGACGGCAGGCCCAATCGGCCAGCTTGGAGCGCACGCCGCGGTCATTAATCGCCAGGCTGCCGTCGCTGAGTTCTAAATCCTTGCAGAACTCGAAAATGTCGGGAAAGCCCGCGCTCATGCCCGAACCAATCGATAGGCGCTCATTCATCAAGGTGGTTAGCGACACCTTCCAGCCATCATTGACCGCGCCGAGGCGCTGGCTATCGGGGATGCGGACATTGTCAAAATAGACCTCGTTAAAGCCAGACTGGCCATTGGCCTGCTTGATCGGGACAATGCGCACGCCGGGCGTATCCATGCGCAGATAGAACATGGTCAGGCCCTTATGCTTGGGCGCGTCGGGGTCGGTGCGGGTAATGACAATGCCATATTGCGAATAATGTGCGCCGCTGGTCCAGATCTTCTGGCCATTGATCACCCAGTCATCGCCGTCTTTTTCCGCCTTGGTGCGCAGACCCGCAAGGTCCGAGCCACCGGCCGGTTCTGAAAAGAGCTGGCACCAGATCTCTTCGCCTGAGGCGAGGGGGGGCAGACGCTTGGTCTTGGTGTCTTCATCGGCCCAATCCATGACGGTGGGACCGCACATGCCGTGGCCAATGATGAATGTGCCCGATAGGGCGCCATAAGCGCCTTCCTCCTGGCCCCAGATCACCCGCTCGATCGGGGTTGCGCCGCGGCCGCCATAGGCTTTTGGCCAGTGCAGGCAGGCCCAGCCCGCCTCATACTTCTTCTTCTGCCAGGCCTTGGCTTCTTGCATGGGATCAAGGCCGTCCAGCTCTAGGCCGCCAAACCCGGCCTTTTCCAAATGGGGCAATAGGTGGCGCGGGCCATTGGCGCTGATCCAGGCCCTGGCCTCGGCACGAAAGGCGGCTTCTTGCGGTGTATCGTCGAAATTCATGATCTGTGTCCTTGTCTCAATGGTCCGGTTAGGCTGCGTTCTTGGCGCGTAACCGATCAATCAACTTGTCTTCCCACTCATTCTGGCCACCAAGAGTCAGGGCCAAAAGATTGGAGCGGCGGTAAAACAGGTGGCAGTCCATGGCCCAGGTAAAGCCCATGCCGCCATGCACCTGGATATTGTTCTTGGCACAGTGCTGGAAGGCCTTGGTGGCACTAACGCGCACGGTAGCGGCGGCTTCGCCCAGATCGGCCGAGCCGGTCGAGAGGGCATAGGCCCCAAAATAGCCATTGGAGCGGGCTAGGGTGGCCGAGACATACATGTCAGCCAGCATATGCTTGATCGCTTGGAAGGAGCCGATCGCGCGGCCAAACGCAAAGCGTTGCAGGGCATAGTCCCTAGCCATTTCCAACGCCCGATCCGCGCCGCCAATCTGTTCAAACCCGGTCAAGATCGCGGCACGGTCCAAAGCCTCTTCATAAAGCCGCCAGCCTTCGCCCTCTGCGCCAATCCGCTCAGCCTTGGCGCCCTTAAAGGACAGGCTGGCCTGACTGCGTGAGGGATCAATCGTGTCCAGCACAGTGCGCTCAATGCCAGGCCCAGACAGGTCGACAAGATAGAGCGAAAGCCCCGCCTCATCGCGCCCGGGGGCATGGCGGGCCAAGACGACCGCAAGACTGGCAATATCGCCGTCCAGAACCGGCGACTTATCCCCGGTCAAGACGCCGCCGCTGACCTGGGCCTTGAGGGTCGAGGGCCGCCCGCCGCCCATGCCTTCAATCGCTGCTAAGGTGCCAATCACTTCACCTGACGCGAGCCTTGGCAGCCAGGCCTGTTTTTGCGCCTCGGTTCCAGCCGCCTTGAGGATCTCGGCAACCAAAAAAATCGAGGAGGAGACCGGCACCGGCGCAATCGCGCGGCCAAGCTCTTCGGCAATCACGCAAAGCTCTAAATAGCCAAGGCCAAGCCCGCCATATTCTTCTGGAATGGCCGCGCCCAAAAAGCCCATCTCCGCCAGGCCTTGCCATAGGCCCTTATCATAGGACCCGGCCCCTTCCAACACCGCGCGGGGTACAGTGGTTGGGCACTTGTCAGCCAGATAGCGCCGCGCCTCATTGCGCAATTGCAGCTGTTCGGCAGAAAATTCAAAATCCATAGTAAGGCCTTTACGAGATTGAAGAATTTAGCAAAAGCAGGGCCAGGCTTGGCCCATGAGTTTATTCAGCAGCAAGGGCGGTGGTCGGGGCCGATTGCGGCCCGCGGATCAGGCGGCCAGGCATTTGGCCGGTTTCCTCGCCGTTCTCAAACGTCACTATGCCGCTGACAATGGTGGCGCAATAGCCATCCGCCCGCTGGATCATGCGCCGCCCATTGGCGGGCAGGTCAAACACCATTTCGGGCGGCAGGATTTTGAGCTTGTCAAAATCAATCAGATTGACATCGGCCTTCATGCCGGGCGCCAAGACGCCGCGATCATTGAGGCCATAAAGCCTGGCCGTGTCTTGGGTCTGCATCTTGACCACTTGTTCGAGCGGCAAGGTCTTGCCGCGCGAGCGGTCGCGGACCCAGTGGGTGAGCATATAGGTCGGGAAGCTGGCATCACAGATAATGCCGCAATGCGCGCCGCCATCAGACAGGCTGAGCACAGTGGCCGGATGCTGCATCATTTCGTAAATATGGTCAAAATTGAAATGGGTATAGTTGAGCAAGGGCAGATAGACAAAACCGCGTCCGTCCTTTTCCATCATCATGTCATAGACGATTTCGGACGGCGCGCGGCCGGAGCGGGCGGCAAGCGCCGCAACGCTGTCTTCCGGCGCGGGCTCATATTCCAGCCCGTTTTCGCGCTCTAGCCGGAACATGCGGTCAAAGCCTTGAGTCAAGATCATGGCCAGTACATTCAGTTCGCGCGGCTTTGAGGCCAGAATTTCAGCCTTCACCGCCGGATCGCGCAGCTTGTCGAGGCGCTGCTCAAACGGCAGGCCCGCCAAGGCCTGATAGGCCTCATTGGCGATAAAGGGATGCACCGTGCTTTGCCAGCCGAGCACCATGCCGGTTGGCCGGCAAGCAATCTGGGCTGTGACATTAGCGCCTTCCTTGCGCGCTTGATCAGTCAGGTCCAGCATGTGCCGCCACTTATCGGCCTCGATGGGCGATTGCAGCAGGGCATAGGTCACCGGCAGGCCCGTCTCGGCCGACAGGTCCTTCATCCAGTTAAACTCGTCTTCGGCCGGGGTCATGTCCGAGGCCATTTCAAACACGCCGTGGCCCGCCTCGCCCAGGGCCCGGCCAATACCCATCAGTTCGGCCCGATTGGCAAAGGTTCCGGGCACAGGCTCGCCATCCTTGGCCAGGTGCAACATGGTGCGCGAGGTGGAAAAGCCAAGGGCGCCGGCCTCGACGCCCTCACGGACAATCTTGGCCATGGCAGCAATATCATCATCATTGGCCGCTTCATTACGCGCGCCGCGCTCACCCATCACATAGGCGCGAACCGAGCCGTGCGGGACCTGGGTGGCGACATCCAAAACCCGGGTCTGGCGCTCTAGGCTGTCCATATATTCGGGGAAGGTTTCCCAATCCCACTGAATGCCCTCAGCCAGGGCAGAGCCTGGAATGTCCTCAACCCCCTCCATTAGATTAATCAGCCAGTCATGGCTGCCGGGCCGGGCGGGCGCAAAGCCAACGCCGCAATTGCCCATGACCACGGTCGTGACCCCGTGCCAGCAGGAGGGCGATAACAGCTTGTCCCAGGTCACCTGGCCATCATAATGGGTATGGATATCGACCCAGCCGGGCGTGACCAAAAGGCCCTTAGCGTCAATCTCGCGCTTGCCAGATTGGGTGACCGTGCCCACGAGCGAGACGAGGCCGCTATCAATCGCAATATCGGCCAGCCGCGGCGCAGAGCCCGTGCCATCGACCACGGTCCCGCCGCGGATCACCAGATCATGCATGCCCATACCCTCCGAAAGTCTTATATTTTCTTGGATGATAGGCACGGTTTTCGCTCTGGCAATGGAATAATTTGATTGCCCAGCCTTGCCCCAACGTCATTCCCGGGCACGATCTTGCGCGCACGCCCGGGTTTAGACGAAAGGGCCTTGCGCCTTACGCAGCGGCCAAAAGAGCCTGGTCCAGATCGCCGAGTATATCGTCAATATGCTCAATCCCGATCGATAGGCGCACATAGCCAGGCGAAACGCCGCTGGCCAATTGCTCATTGGCGGATAATTGCGAATGAGTGGTGGTGGCAGGGTGAATGGCCAGGCTGCGCGCATCACCAATATTGGCGACGTGATAAAATAGCGTGAGACTGTCAATAAACCGCCGCCCGGCCTCGCGCCCGCCGGCCAGTTCAAATCCAACCAGGCCGCCATAGCCACCGCTGAGATAGCGGTCAGCCCGCTCGCGTTGAAGCCCGGTCTGCAATGAGGGGTGAATGACCTTGGACACTTCTGGCCGCTTGGCCAAAAACTGCGCCACAGCCGCGGCATTCTTGCAATGCTGGGCCATGCGCAGGGGCAGGGTTTCAAGGCCTTGCAAGATCTGGAAGGCATTAAATGGCGACAGGGCCGAGCCCAGATCGCGCAGCATTACCACCCGCGCCCGGATGATATAGGCAATCGGGCCCATGGGCTTGACCGCCTCGGTCCAGATTGCGCCGTGATAGCTGCGGTCCGGCGTATTGAGCAGGGGCTGGCGCTCGGGCTTGGCCGCCCAATCCAGATTGCCGCCATCGACAATCATGCCGCCAATCGAGGTGCCGTGACCGCCAATATATTTGGTCGTCGAATAGACCACGACGGCGGCCCCATGATCGAGCGGGCGGCACAAGAGCGGCGCGGCGGTATTATCAACAATCAGGGGAATGCCGTATTCGCGGCCAATTGCGGCCACCTCGGCAATGGGAAATACGCTTAGCTTGGGGTTTGGCAGGGTCTCGGCATAATAGGCGCGGGTGCGGTCATCCGTGGCCTTGCGAAAGGCTTCTGGATCGGCCGGATCGACAAACCGCACCTCAATGCCAAAATCGCGCAAGGTATTGGCAAACAGGTTCCAGGTGCCGCCATAAAGATCGGTCGAGCTGACAATATTGTCGCCGCTGCGGGCTAGATTCTGGATCGCCAGCGCTGTCGCGGCCTGACCCGAAGACACGGCCAGGGCCGCAACCCCGCCTTCTAGCGCGGCAATGCGCTGTTCCAATATGTCGGTGGTGGGATTGCCAAGCCGGGTATAAATATTGCCCAGTTCTGTTAGCGAAAACAGATTGGCCGCATGCTCGGAATCGCGAAACTGATAAGACGTGGTCTGATAGATGGGCGGCGCAACCGACCCCGTCGCCGGATCCGCCCGCCAGCCCGCATGCAGGGCCAAGGTCTCGGGGTGCAATTTGCGCTCAGTCATGGCGTGTCTCTCCGCGTAAGGCTGGGGCCGCCCATGGGCGACAAGATCGATCACCCATTAAATCGCTGTTGGGTGGAAAGGCTAGTGCAAACTGGCCCGGCGCCAGACGCTGACCCTCAGCCCTATTTGCGGACGAGCCAGCCATTGGGGTTATAGGTGGCATTATGGCCGTAAAAGTCGCACAGGTCGGTATCGAGTTTATAATTTCCGCCTTCGCGAGCTAAAAAATCGCTAACTGCGCGGTTGGGTCCATTATCATAGACTTCATAATGGCTATCGCTGAGGTGCAGCACGATGCCGTCCTCGACCACCATGTAATCGCCCGGCTGCAGTCTTGGGTGAAAAAACGCTAAAACGGCGCAGGTGTCTGGGTAAAGGTGGCTGGAATCCTCTACCACCAACCAGGGGCGCGGGCAGGTCTCAAGAAGCTCAGGCGTCAGGACGGCGCCGAGATTGGCCGCATCCCCCGTCAGCACCCTAATGCGCGCATCGCAATAACTGACCTCGGGGGCAATATCGACGGTTAGGACGCGCGGGTCTGGGTGGCCGTGAGCGGTCATCATGTCGGCAAACCATAAGGCTGACCCCCCAAACCGGCAGCCAATCTCGATCACTGTGCCAGGGCACTGGCGCGAAAACAGTTGCAAATAAAGGCCTATATCGAATGGGCTTTTTAGGAATCTGACCCCGCGATAATTGGAGTTCAGCACGCCCCTTTGCACGGCATTGACCACCTTGCTTGGCAGGCTGGTCGAGAAATCGCGGGGCCCCTCAACTGTTTCGACGGGTGCGGCAGGGGTATGATGGCGCATCGGTCCTTCGCCGCGCGCGCGCTCGAGCGCCGTTTGCAGCGAGGGCAGTATCTTGGCATGCGGGCGACCAAACAGGGTCGGCATAAGGGTTGGCGGCGCAAAGGGCCGGCCGCGGATGGCGACATATTCGTCATGAAACGCCTCCCAAGGCGATTGCTTGGCATTGGTCGCGACACCGCCATGGACCTGATGAAAGGTCGCCTCGCCGAGCAATAGGACGACCTCATTGCGCGCATCTTCGCAAAGCCTGCGCCAGAGATCGAGATTGGCCAGGCCGCCGCCGGGGCACTGGAATCTGGGCTCGAAGCCGCCAAGCTCGTGCCAGTGGTCCCGGCTTAGGAAAAGCGCATTGGTTTCAGCCGGCGTAATCAGCCAGCCCTGTTCGGAAGATCCGGCAAAGACGGAAATATCAAACAGGCGATAGGGGTCTTCTTCCCAGCGCGCATCGGCAAGGAGCCTATCCTCGACGGCTTGATTATAACCGGTCTGGATACTGCGGGCCTGCAGATCTGGCCCGATGTGAAAGGCCATGGACCCCACGACCGCTCTTGGGTGTATTTTGGCGGCCTTGAGGGCGGCGACCAAGAGTCCGGGCGAGGCCATGCGCGCGCCGTCAATAAACACCCCGACAAGATCGCCCCGCGCCTGGGCCAGAGCTTGATTAATCGCGCCCACCGGGGACACGTGCGGATTCTCCGAACGCATAAGCCGGGCATTGGGCGACCAGGCAATGACCTCTTCTGCCGTCGGCGGGCGGGCCGATCCATTATCGACGACTAGGATTTCAAAATCCTCGGCGCTGATGCCCTGTTGCAGGCTTGGCGACAGGCTCTTAATCGTGCGCGGCAATTCGCGGGCCATTTCATAGCCAATCACAATGACGCTTAGCGGCAGGCTCATAAGGGGGCACCCGGGGCTGCGGCAGCCAGCCGTGCTAGGGACCCAATCAGCGTGTCTCGGTCATTGGGTACAGCGCCTATCGCGTCACAAAACGACTGCCAGGCCATGCCAAGCGGCGAGACCGCGCCGAGCCTTGCAACCACGTCTGCCGGAGGTTCAATGGCCGCTACCAGTTCGCGTACGAGCGGATTATACTGGTCCCAAAGCACGCGATTGGACGGGTCCAGCCCCCCTATGAGCAAAAGGCCCGACGGTGCCGTATCGAGCACCACCAGGCTGAGATCAGGACGCAAGCGCCTTAGCAGCGGCACCAACTTCCAGACATCGCCCGTCCAGACGCATGTGCGGCGATCGCGCTCGGCCTGGATGGGGTGGTTTGGCAAGATATCGTCAATCACAACAAGGCCGCCAGGCGATGCCCGCCGCTCGACATTCATGAAGTCGCGCAGGGCCGCTTCGCAATGGTGTAGGCCGTCAATAAAGATCAGGTCGGGCGGCGATGCGGGGGCTTTTTCGGGCGCCGCGAAATAGGCATCACTGGTCTGAATCACCACTGCCGTTTGTGCGCCCAGAGGGGCTGTGATGTCCGGCGCGGGATCCACGCCAATTGCAGGGCCTTGCGCGAGGGCTAGGCTAAAGCCATGGCGCACCCCGATTTCAAAATAGCTCTGGGGCCTTAGCGCGGTGTGGAGCTGGGCAAGGACATCAAGATAGGGCGCTGCGCCCTTGACGGCCTCTTCTTGTGCTGACCCGGGTTGGATATCGGTCGGGGCAATTTGCGCGCGGCTGTCGGCCGGCCCTGCAAAGCTTGGCTGGCCATGATGACTAAAGACGCCAACCAGGTCGCGCCAAGGCCCGCGCTCATCAAGCCAAATGTCCAAGACCGCGCAATTGGCATAACGGGCTAGGGCCCGATAGGCGTCGGGATAGAACCGGTAGCAATCGACCGGATAGCGATGTTCTGGCCCGGATGATGGCGCGATGAGAAAAATAAAGCCGCCGGGCCGCAACACCCGGACCATTTCGTCAAAGGCCAGCCAAAAGAACTCACAGTGTTCAAGCATTTGTCCGGAAATGACAATATCAACCGAGCGATCGTCTAGGGGCAGACGATAAGGGTCTTGAATCACCAGATGGACGCCCGGGCCGTCCGTGATATCGGCCGCCGTATAGGCATAGCGCGGCTCCGCAAAGACTTCGCGATAACTGCCATTATAGTCCGAGCCCCCGACATCGAGAACGGTCACCCGTTCCTGCTGTTCAAGCGCGCTTCCGGCAATAAAGCGTTCAAAGCATAGATACATATTCTCGAGCGAAGATGCGTGCATGTTATCCTAATCGCCCAATGTGAATTTAAAAATTTGCCACAAACCTAAATATAGCGAATAAATCTGACCATACTCAAGTCGAGATGCATTTTGCGATTTCAATAGACTTGATCAACTAGGGCTCATGCGCCTCGTTACGATTTAAGAATGTTTCAGTTCGCGGCATGAGTCCATAGAAAACTCGCATGGCTGAACAAGGCCGCAATTACGCTTCCGACCCAATGATCCTCTTGGGCTGAGGGGGGCTTTCAGCCTGCAGCAATCGAGCGGCGGCATCGGCTAAAGTTCGGCTCAGTATACCGGGCACAGGCCCACATCCAGGCGCGGCGCGCCAGCCCGACGCCCTGTGGATCTGCCGTACCGGGGAAAGCAGAACGGCGAGTGAACGGGAATCGGCCATTAGGACAGGAGCCTTGGCAATTTCAGCTCAGCCATTCCTTGCCTAGCTTCGGCCAAGGGCCGGCACCAGAACAGCCACAGCTCCACAGCCAGCAACACGTCGGACGGCAGTGCGCAAATTCGGTGCAAGACGCTAAACCAAGGGGAAACACGTTTATCCCTCTAACTTATTCCGCTTAGCCGCTCAAGCCGATGCAAGGCCGCTGCGCCGTGTGGGCCATCAAAAACCCCATTCGCCACGGTAGCATTCTTTGGTTTGTCGCGATCTCGAGTTTCACCCACGGCGCTGTCATGTTGTTTCACGCCCTGCATGACCCGATGCACCTAGGTCACCTATTTGGCGATGTTTGGATCTTGGCCGGCGGCATTTCCCTAGCCTGGCCGCTTTGGCGTTCAAGACGCGCCGCCGATCGGCCTTGACCCGTTTGCGGCTAGCGCATCCACCCGGCTGCGGTGGCAGGGCTAGCAAAGGATTGTGGAAGGCGCCGCCTTGCGGCGTTTAAAGCCATTGGAGGGCTGACATTCCGCCACGGCAAACGCCACATCAAAAATCAAAAGCCAGTTGCTTGTTAGCCGCAGGCCTTGGTTTCGCCTTTTGCTTGCGGCGGGTCACGAATGGCCCTGCCTTGCGACTGGCGTGTTTGGCAACGATCTCATGCGCCGCTTGCCTGTGATCGGCGCCTTTGCGGATGGCATAGAGCGCCTCTCGCGCGAATTTTGCAGCACCTATATTGTCCACTATGGGGGGCGGGTAGGGCAAGGCCTGGGCCTGGGGCCAGAGCCATGGCTCGTGGATAAAGGGGTCCGGTAGGGAATCTAGCTCGGGCACGAATGAACGCACAAAGCGACCCGTCGGGTCCTGATCAAGGCCCTGCTTTACCGGATTATAGATTCTCATCGTATTGATCCCGGTCGTCCCAGATTGCATCTGCACCTGGGGCCAATGAATGCCGGGTTCATAATCAACAAATTTGCGCGCCAGTAGTAGCCCGCTGTCCTGCCAAGGCAGCCAAAGATGATAGCTTGCAAACGACATCAACATGGCCCGCATACGGAAATTGATCCAGCCATGCTGGTTCAGCGCTCTCATGCAGGCGTCGATAAAGGGAAAACCGGTCTTGCCCTCGCTCCAGGCGGCGAGCCGATCAGGATCGGCGGTTGCAGGCCGCAGTCCGTCATAGGCAGGGTGGAGATTTTCAAACTCAATGCGCGGCTCGTCTTCAAGTTTCTGGATGAAGTGGCAATGCCAATGTTGGCGGCCTGAAAATGACCTGATTGAGGTTTGCCAGCGCTGTGCGTCGGGATCCTTTGACCGCTGCAGCGCCTGCATCTTGGCAGCGCTTGCTTGGGCAAGTTCGCGCATGGACACTGTCCCCCAAGTTAGATGCGGCGACAGGCGCGAACCTGCCTCAAAGGCCGTGACCGGGCTGGACATCTGAAAGCGATAGTCGCGTCCGCGCGCGTTTAGAAAACTGTCCAAGGTGCCAAGCCCAGCGGCCCGTCCGCCCGGTTGACGGTGCGGGCAGGGATCCGGTTCCAATCCCAGATCAACCGTGCTTGGGATACGTATTGGCCAATCGCCTTGGATGGGCGTCAGGTGCGTGGGCGCTGGCGTGATCGGACTCGCCATCTCACGGTCCCAGGCCTCGGCCCAGCCATTTCGCGATTTCAACCGCCGGATCACACCAAACTGCCTTTCCTCGCGCCATGGAATGCGCGCCTGTCTGGCCCAGGCCGCAACGGCCAGATCGCGGGCATAGGTCCAGCCATTGCCGGTTTCTTCATGGCTCCATAGGGTCGCAATGCCGCGACCTTCATGCAGTTGGCTCAAGATCTGGACGGCGCCGCCCACCATCACGCACAGGGGCTGACCCAGCGCCGCGAGCGCTTTTTGCAGTTCATGGAGGCTCTCGGAGGCAAAGGCCCATTGCCGTCCGGAAACATCCGGCTGCGCCCAAAGCTGCGGCTCGACAATATACAGCGGCAAGACCGGACCAGTCTCTAACGCCAATGCTAAAGGCCGGTGATCGACGATCCTCAGATCGTGTTTAAACCAGACAATATTGAGCGGAGATGACATCGGCGCGGCGCAGCCTCCTAGATCATAAATTGACACCAGACCCGTTGGCGGACCTTGCCTCGGCTTCGATCTAGATGGCGATGGCCCTGAGGCCAGCACTGCAGCCAAAAGATTGGGGATCGGAATTCATTTATAAACCTCGCGTCGGTCGGCAAAAGCACGGACACGTCTGCGCCAAGCCCGGTAGCTGCCCGATTTCAGGTTTTGCCGCATCAATGTCTTTACCGCGTCCGCATCTAGACCGTGTAGGGCGCGGATATGGTCAAAGCTGACATGGTCGCTGAGCGCCATCTCGATGATTTCGCCAAGTATAGCAGGGTCAAGGCTCTGGATTTTCATAGGCTCTGAAATGTCTTTGCCGCGTTACAAGTCAAGCGCCGCTCTTTGCTGGGGCCGTTCAAGCGGCATGAGGCATCGGCCCGTTGGGCAAATCGGATTCAATTTTCCAGCCGGTAAAGTCTTCACCGCGGACCTGATCAGGGCCATGACATCCACACCGCATGATGGGGCCGATCATGGTGGCGACGGACCAAGGTTTGGAATTATCCACTCCAATCAATGCCCATTGCCGGAAACGGTGTCCGGCATCACCTTAATTATTTCAATAGGTTGATGGACAAATTGTGTTTATCCCCTAGTCCATCCCCTAATAATCTCATCGCGCGAACTTGGACAAGAACAATCTGCAGTCCAGCGCCCAGGCTAATTCGCACCCCCATCTAACCCGGTTGGGGGTGTCGTTATGGATACGGATCGGCCGTGCAAATGGGCGGTTAAATGGGTACATGATTTATCGGACTGGTTGACTTGACCAATACGATTAATGGGGCGGGAATAAACCAACTAAGACCGAGCACGTGCTAGATGCCAGCCTAAAAATATGGGTTCTTGCATCAGTGTAAACTAGCAGGGTTTGAATTAAATCAACCTATGACGCGCTATGCTAAAAACGATCACCCATGGTATTGAACGTGCTGATTTGAAGGGTATAAATTGTTTTTAACAGTGACAATATAAATATACAGTATCTGTGCCAGTTCTATTTGATTTGACATCCTTGTTATAATTTGGTTTCACGACACTTATAGCCGTGTGAGGGCTTATTTTGCTCGGTTGTGCCGCTGGAAATAATTAAATTATCTTTCATCGTATTCATTTAAATAAATAAGAGTTTTAACCTGTTTTTTGGTTTTTATAGTTTCGAGTAGATATGTTATACTAATTTTATTATATTATATTTTGAAATATTTACAAGTGAATGGTGTTTGGTCGAAATCTTAATCAATCGGAGTGTTGAAGTGGCCGATATACTGAATATATTTTCAAGATTGAGCTCAAACGTTCGACGAAATCTTGAAGACAAGGTACAGCTTGGGGTGTCAAAGGCGCGGCCTAAACTTGGCGACCGGCAGTTACAATTGCAAGATGTCGGCGTGTTTGAGATGCTGGGCGAGAACCAGCAATCCATCGACTTTGCCCTAGCGAGTGTTCTCCAGGGCATGTCTGGGTTTCAGGCCATGTTTGGTCAGTTGACGGCCATAAGGGCCGACCTTGACCGAGCATTTGATGAGCAACGCAAGCTGGCTCGGGTTAGTTCGGCGGTCAAGCAGGAGCGCGACCACGCGCTGCAACGCTTCACAGAAAAATGCAGTGAGTATGACCTGGCGCATGCCGAGCTCTTGTCATTGCGAATTAAGGCCGATGAACTCCAGCGCAATGTTGATCGGGCACACGCCAATTTCGAGGGTTTGGAGCATCGCCATCATATGCTTGGCGTCGCCAAGCGCGAGACCGATGATGCCTTGTCCCGGAATGCTTCCCAACTCGGTGAGGCGCTCGATGGGCTGGAGGCGCGCCAGTTGGAGGCGTCTTCGCTTCGCGAACTTTTGGAAACGAGCAATACCCGTATCGGTGAACTCACGATTAGGTGCACCGAAGCGAGCAATAATGCTCTGATGTTGTCCAATCGCTGCGAAACCTTGGAGGGCGCGCTTCAGCAGAAGGTTGCTGAACTGGTTGAAATAACGGATCGGTTCGATCTTGTTTACCAAGAAAAAGAAGCTGCCATACATTACAGCCAGCAAAAAGAGCAGGATGCCGCACATGCGCGCGCTGAGATGGGGCGTGTTAACCAGCAATTTAAGCAGGAAAAAAAGTCGCGAGAACTTGAAATCCAACAGCTTAAATCTGAGTGGGGCGAAGCGCGGGCACGGGTCAAAACGCTTGAGGAAGTCAATGGCGAAGCCGTTGCGGAAAACGAGCGCCTTGTCGCAACCAGCCTTAAGTTAAACGACGAGCTTGCGCAGGTTCGGGTTGCTTGGGAGCTTCTTGAAGGCAAGGTGGAGCGTCAAAATGCGAAACTTGCTTCCGTGGTCAATGCCAAATCCCAACTCGAGCAGTCGAGGGCAACCATGGCGGCAAGACTTGAAGCTGTTACCCAGGCCCTGTCTGATCGTGAAAACGATGTGAAGCGTCTCAATGCCGAAGTCGCATTGTTGTCGGCGCAGGTTGAGAAGCAGAGCGGGCTCTCTAGCGATAATATTGAGGCCTTGGCCACCAAGGTTTTCGAGCTCGAAAAAGAGCTTGCCGCTCAGTGCAATGAGACCGCATTTTATGAAAGTCAATTGGTTGTCGCCAAGCAGTCCGGTCAATTTTCGGGGCTGACTTGATCAAACAGACGCTGATGGTCGCAATGTTTGATCTGCGCACCCTTACCGAAGGTGCGTCAGATTTAATCAAGCCGTGGAAAAGGATTTGCGCCCGTGCAATTCCCTGAGCCCGTCAGCGTTAGCATTATCAATGTCGGCCTTGTGATTAGTGGTCAGATTTCAGGCCGGGGGGATATTTACCTCTATGGCCGTATCGAAGGTGCAGTTACGTGCCGTCGCCTGTTTCTCGGGGGTGACTCCTATTTGAAAGGACCAGTTGAGGTTGAGGCGTTGGTAAAACTAACTTCCGACTAGGCGGCCTTGTACCGTTTTGGGTTTTGAATTCATCAGCCACGGAATCCATTGCATTCGGACATTCGGCAAGGCTGGTTTGGGGCGGTGCGGGGGCGAACAGGCCATCGGCGCGCATCTTGCCAAGGGGCCCTATTCGCGAAACGCCTTCACGCCGAGCCGAGCCGAGCCGAGCCGAGCCGAGCCGATAGGTGCTGTCAGTCTAACGCGAACAAGTCTTCGCTTTGTGGACTAAGGGCAGGGCGCTTATGGCGTCAGGCCATAAGGGACTTCCACTCGGCTAGGGCTGCGGAGCGTAGTTGCTTGTCGTTTGGCCGCGTATTGAGGTGGCGATCCTGATTGAAGAGGTTGTGAACGGTTGCGTGGACCGAGGTGAATTTCTGGAGTGTTTTCATCTGCCGGAAGCGGAGCACGGCCCTTTCACCTGCTTTTCGATCGACCCGATGTCTCTCAACGCGGCCGGGTAGGACTTCAGGCCGGCAGTCACCATGATTTCGGACGATCGATGTCGCTTTATGGCCTTCTTGATGAATTTCAACGCCGCATCCTTGTCCCGCGTCTTGGTGACAAAGGATTCCACCACCTCGCCTTCGTGATCCCCAGCGCGCCAAAGGTAATGCGTCTGGCCATGATCTTTACGAAAACCTCGTCGAGATGCCAACGCCAAGGCGTGAAGGCGCGCATCCTGTTCCACCAAAACCGCACCGTCTTGTGGCAAATGTCGATTCCGCGCTCGGTTAGCAGGTCTTTGACCTTACGCAGCGACAGGGGGTATTGCACCTACATCATGACCACGAGCCCGACGATCTCAGGCGACGAATTGTAACACTGAAATGGGCTTTTAGGCTGGGTCATCGCAAGCAGATTGCGCCGCTATCGGCGGACGTCAATTTTGCTCTGACAACACTGGCGCGAGTAACCTAGCCGCATCGCGGTGCTTTTGTTTGCGGTCGCCCTGCCCATTTCCTAGTCTCCGGGCTAATGATCAAATATAGGAATTAGGCGGAGTCAGCATGTACGAAATCGAAATGGATGAGATGTCCGATGATTTTCTGCCTTGTTGGAGGGCGGCGGGATTACACTTGAGTAAACAAGTGGATGGTGGTCTCCAAACTTGGCTGCGCGCTCATCCCTATCCGCCGTTCCTCGAGCACTTGTCCTTTCGACTTGGGAACCAGCTGTTCTTCGTTCGCGTTGAGGACGTCGACGGGCATTCGATTGGACCTGGAAACTCCGAAGGGCACATCACAGCGGCAAGGTATGCGAACGGTCGAGCCTGTGTTCTGCCTATGAAGAAGAAGGTCTTGGGCGGAACCTGGCTTGCAGGCCTACCCGGGTGGGGTTTGATAGACGCGACAACGAAAAAGCCCATAGATCCCATCTCATTTGTTACCGACGAAAAGATCGAAATGACGCAATGGGAGGTCCAAGATATGGCCGTCCAGATTGTCCGTGACTACCTCGAGGATGAAGGCTTTGAGATGATGTCTTGGCAGGGCAATCCAGAGGTCGATCCGGCCATATGGTTTGTTGGCAAAACAAAGCAGCCAGAGTGGGTTATCGTGCGTTCAACCAGGTTTCCTGCCAACAATGCTGCACGACCGAGCAACTGGCAGGCAATCGCCGCGGAGTGTGCAAAGTTAAGTCACACTGGGCACTTTGCGTCGGTGGCAATAGTGAGCGCGGACCAGCCATTCGCTTCAGCCGACGAGGAGCCGGTACCGCTTTGGCGCAGACATGCAATGCATGTTCGTTTCACCGGGCTGGAGTGATATTGCCTGCCAACCTGTCGCCGGACTTGCTGGAGCGGTTGGTCATTGCGCGGCCCGCCCGCTTCAAAACCCCCTCCTAAAATCAAAAAATTCCCTGATAACCCCTCAAAACAGGGAATTTACAGCCAAAACGAACCGCGCCGCCGCGCGCGGAGATTTGCGCCAATTTGGGCGCCAAAAATCGAAATAATGCGAAAAACGGAGACCGATTTTAAGTCTCCGCATCGGCGTAATTTACGGATTTAATAGGGATATTGGGGCCGCTGCCGCAAAGGTGCAAAAGGCAGCGGACTGGGTGGCGGAGAGGGAGGGATTCGAACCCTCGATACCCTCACGGGTATGCCGCATTTCGAGTGCGGTGCATTCGACCACTCTGCCACCTCTCCCAAGGTCCTAGTGCCGCG
>CANGCO010000028.1 GCA_947452365.1 Caulobacteraceae bacterium | reverse complement strand
TGGAAAAGGCCGAGCGTCTTGCGGCTGAAGTGGCCTAAAGCCTATGGCCAAGCTGCACTTTTCCCTGGTCGCGCCTGAGCGGCAGCTGTTTTCCGGTGAGGTCGACCAGGTCGATGCACCGGGCGCCGAGGGTGACTTCGGCGTGCTAGCCGGTCACGCCCCCTTCATGACCACACTGCGCGAAGGCACAGTGACCATAACGGACGGCGCCACCCGCCGCGCCTTTACCATCCAGGGCGGCTTTGCCGATGTCACCGGCGAAGGCCTAACCATATTGGCCGAACATGCGGTTGAGGCCGAGGCCGCCGCGGTTCACTAGGGCCGGTCTGGGTTAGAGACGATTAAAGCCGCCGCTGGAGCAATCCGGCGGCGGTTTTTGTTTGGGTCCAAACTTGCCCAGACGCCGATCTTGCCGTATCTTACCTTAGACTTACCCATTGAGGTTCGACATGGCCATAACCGATCCTCTCACGACCACGGTCTCGACCAAGGGTCAGGTCATACTGCCCAAGGCGATGCGCGATCACTTGGGCTGGGGCACAGGTGCCAAGCTGGTGGTGGAAGAGACGGATGGAACCGTGACCTTGCGGCGAGCACCCCTATTTAAACCGACGAATGAACAAGACGTCTATGGCATGCTGAAATCGGATCGCCCGCCAGTCACGCTCGAAGAGATGGACGAGGCCGTGGCACGCGAGGCCGTGCGTCATGCTCGCGATTGATACCAATATTGTAGTCCGCTACCTAGCGCAGGACCATCCCGAGCAGTCCCCCCGCGCGCGCGACCTGATCATAAACAACTCGGTCCGGCTCAGTTTAACCGTCCTATTGGAAACCGCATGGGTTTTGCGCAGTGCCTATGGCCTAACAAAACAGGGCGTGCTGGACGCTTTAGAGGCCTTTTCAGGCTTGCCACAGGTGCATTTCCAGGACCCTGATCAGATTGCCAAGGCCTTCGCATGGGCAAGGCAGGGTATGGATTTTGCCGATGCACTGCATCTTGCCGCCGCGCAGTCTATTGAATCTTTTGTAACTTTTGACCAACAGCTTGCAACGGCCGCTGAGCGCACGGGGGCAGGTCCCGTACGCCTGCTCTAAATACCCCCGCTTAACCTAGGTACACACCCGACACATCAATTGTCGATCTGCGACAAAAACCCCCTTGCGCGGCGGCTCGAAAAGGAGTCTATCGACCTCGGGCCACGCCTCCCCAACGGGGCGCTGCTCATCTGTAAGGATGGGAACTTAAAACAATGAACACGATCGCCAAGCCAGCGATGCGCCCTGCGCGTCCTGAATTTTCTTCCGGCCCATGCGCCAAACGGCCAGGCTGGGCCCTTGACCAGCTTTCGAGCGCCGTGCTCGGCCGGTCCCACCGCTCCAAACTCGGAAAAGGCCGTCTGCAAGACGCCATTGACCGCACCCGCACCGTGCTGGAAGTCCCAGCTGACTATTTGATCGGCATTATGCCAGGCTCAGACACAGGCGCGGTCGAGGCCGCCATGTGGTCGATGCTGGGCGCGCGGCCGGTCCAGATGCTGGCCTTTGAAAGCTTTGGCAAGGACTGGGTGACCGATGTGGTCAAGCAGCTCAAGCTAAAAGACACCGAAATTCTAGAGGCCGATTATGGTCATTTGCCGGACCTGACCAAGGTGCGCGGCGACTGCGATCTGGTCTTTACCTGGAATGGCACGACGTCGGGCGTACGGGTCGAGAATGCCGATTTTATTGCGGCGGATCGCCAGGGCATCACGATCTGCGATGCAACCTCGGCCGCCTTTGCGCAGGATCTAGACTGGGCCAAGCTCGATGTCGTGACCTTTTCCTGGCAAAAAGTGCTGGGCGGCGAGGGCGCGCACGGGGTCATGATCTTGTCTCCGCGCGCGGTTGCACGTCTAGAGACCTATAGCCCGCCCTGGCCCCTGCCCAAGCTGTTTCGCCTAACCAAGGGCGGCAAGCTGAGCGCCGATATTTTTGAGGGCGCGACCATCAATACCCCCTCCATGCTCTGCGTCGAGGACTATCTGGACGCCCTGAAATGGGCGCAAAAGATTGGCGGCCTGGCCGAACTTCGCCGCCGCGCCGATTCAAATCTTGGCGTCATTGCTGACTGGGTGGAAAAGACGCCTTGGGTCGATTTTTTGCCAGCCCGGCCGGAGACACGCTCCAATACCTCGGTCTGCCTCAAGGTAGTGGATCCCAAGATCACGGCCCTTGATGCCGCAGCCCAGGCCGATTTTGCCAAAAAGCTGGCCAGTCACTTGGAAAAAGAAGCGGTCGCCCTGGATATTGGTGCCTATCGCGACGCGCCTCCGGGCCTGCGCATCTGGTGCGGCGCGACGATTGAGACCTCGGACCTTGATGCCCTGACGCCTTGGCTGGACTGGGCCTATCAGGTCGCCAGCGCTGATCTGGCCCCAGCCTAAACCGCTTTAAACGGCCTGCCAGTTTGCAGATGCAGCGGCGGGCCATCCCCTCCCCATGTCTCGTTTACGAAAGAGAGTCCCATGACCCCTCGCGTTCTCATTGCCGACCAATTGTCCCCTGCCGCCGTGCAAATTTTTCAATCGCGCGGTGTTGAAGTCGATGTCAAGACGGGCCTGTCCAAGGCTGAACTGCTTGAAATTATTGATCAATATGATGGCCTCGCCGTGCGCTCGGCAACCAAGGCCGATAAGGATGTGATCACGGCGGCCAAGCGCCTCAAGGTCGTTGGCCGGGCCGGGATTGGGGTCGATAATATCGATATTCCTGCCGCCACCGCTGCGGGCGTCGTGGTCATGAATACCCCGTTTGGCAATTCTATCACCACGGCCGAGCATGCCATTGCCATGATGTTTGCGCTGGCTCGCCAGCTGCCTGCCGCCGATCTTTCGACCCAGGCTGGTAAGTGGGAAAAGAACCGGTTCATGGGCATTGAGCTCTATGGCAAGACGCTGGGCCTGATCGGCTGCGGCAATATTGGCGGCATTGTTGCCGACCGCGCCAATGGCCTGAAAATGAAGGTCATTGCCTTTGACCCCTTCCTATCGCCCGAACGCGCGGTTGAGATTGGCGTGGAAAAGGTCGAGCTAGACCAGCTTCTGGCCCGGGCAGAAGTCATCACCCTGCACACGCCCCTGACCGACAAGACCCGCAATATCTTGAACGCCGAGGCCCTGGCCAAGACCCGCCAAGGCGTGTTTATCATCAATTGCGCGCGCGGCGGTCTGGTCGATGAGACCGCTCTGCGCGCTGGGCTCGATAGCGGCCATATTGGCGGCGCAGCCTTTGACGTGTTTGCCGAGGAACCGGCCAAGGCCAATATCTTGTTTGGTCATCCCAATTTTATCGCCACCCCGCATCTGGGCGCCTCAACGCTGGAAGCGCAGGAAAACGTCGCCCTGCAAGTGGCCGAGCAAATGGCCGATTATTTGCTGACCGGGGCGGTCTCCAATGCCCTCAATAGCCCCTCGGTCACAGCCGATGAGGCGCCCAAGCTCAAGCCCTTTGTCGCCTTAGCCGAAAAACTCGGTGCCTTTGCCGGGCAAATGGTCGATGCGGACCTAAAGACAATCGAGATTGAATTTGTTGGCGAGGTTTCCAAGCTAAACGTCAAGCCCATGACCGCAGCAGGCCTGGCCGGAATCCTGCGCCCCATGCTGGCCGAGATCAATATGGTCTCTGCCCCGAGTGTGGCCAAGGAACGCGGCATTACCGTCTCGGAAAGCCGCCAGGAATTATCGCCGGTCTATGACAGCCTGATGCGCATTACCGTCACCTCGGCGTCGGGCGAACGCGCCTTTGCCGGCACAGTGATCGGTGGCGTGCCGCGCATTGTCGAGGTCAAGGGCATGGAGCTGGATGCGCCTTTTGCGGCGGCCATGCTCTATGTCAATAATCTCGACAAGCCTGGCTTTATCGGCGCACTCGGCGCGCTGTTGGGCGATGCTGGGATCAATATTGCCACCTTTAATCTGGGCCGCACGGCCGCTGGCGGCGATGCCATTGCGCTTGTTGGGGTGGATCAAGCCCCGGCGCCGGCCTTGCTCAGCGCCGTTCAGGCCCTGCCCCACGTCAAGGAGGCCCGTGCCCTGGTGTTTTGACCCAAGTGTCAGATGACAGGGGGGCTGGCTTGATCTAAAACTTGCCGCACACCCCCTGTCGGCGTTGGATTTGAGCGCTTCATCTAAAGGAATACTGGTTTGGCCAATGTCACTGTGGTCGGCGCCCAATGGGGCGACGAGGGTAAGGGCAAGATTGTCGACTGGTTATCCAATCGCGCCGATGTGGTGGTGCGTTTCCAAGGCGGGCACAATGCCGGGCACACCCTGGTGGTCGGGGATGTTACCTATAAGCTGTCCCTGCTGCCCTCCGGTGTGGTTCAGGGCAAGCCCTCTGTGATCGGCAATGGCGTCGTGGTCGATCCTTGGGCGTTTCTCGACGAGATTGCCAGGATCGAAGGCCAGGGCGTTAAGATAGGCCCAGAACTGTTGGCGCTTGCCGATAATGCGGTCCTAATTCTGCCCCTGCACCGCGATCTAGACCAGGCGCGCGAAATTCAAGCGGGTGCGGGCAAGATTGGCACCACCGGGCGCGGCATTGGTCCGGCCTATGAAGACAAGGTGGGCCGCCGCGCCATCCGGGTCGGCGACTTGGCCGAGCCGGAATCCCTGCCCGGCAAGATTAATCGCCTCTTGGCCCATCACGGCGCCCTGCGCCGCGGCCTAGACCTGCCCGAGGCCGATGCCGAAGCCCTTTTGACCCAATTGATTGCGGTCGCCCCCAAGATCTTGCCCTTTGCCCAGCCCGCCTGGCGTCTGCTCGACAAGGCGGTCAAGGCCGGTAAGCGGGTGCTGTTTGAAGGGGCGCAAGGTGCGCTTTTGGACGTTGATCACGGCACCTATCCTTATGTGACCTCGTCCAATACGGTCGCAGGCCAGGCCTCGGCCGGATCGGGCCTTGGCCCCAAGGCCGCCGGTTTTGTGCTAGGTATTGTCAAGGCCTATACGACAAGGGTGGGCGAAGGCCCGTTCCCGTCAGAACTATTTGACGAACACGGCAAGCGTCTCGGCGAGCGCGGCCATGAATTTGGCACGGTCACCGGGCGCCCGCGCCGCTGCGGCTGGTTTGATGCGGTGCTGGTGCGCCAATCCATTGCCATTAATGGCATAGCCGGCATTGCCCTGACCAAGCTCGATGTGCTGGACGGGTTTGAGACCCTAAAGGTTTGCGTGGGCTATCAGATCGGCGATCAGGTCTATGACTATCTGCCCGCCAGCATGAAGGCCCAGGCCGCGGCCAAACCGATCTATGAGACGCTAGAGGGCTGGAGCGACAGCACCCGCGGCGCGCGTTCTTGGAAGGACCTGCCCGCCAATGCCGTCAAATATGTCCGCCGCATTGAAGAACTGATCGAGGCCCCGGTTGCGCTCCTATCCACCAGTCCGGAACGTGAAGACACGATCCTGATGCGCGACCCGTTCCAGGGCTAGGCGGCACTCGCCCCCTTCCGCCTTCCCCGCGGAGGCGGGGACCCAGACCGTTTCCCTCGACCTGTAATACACGCACTGGATCCCCGCCTCCGCGGGGAAGACGGGAGAAGGCGCGGCCTAGTTCAGCATCAGATTCTGGTCATGAGCTGCGGCCTTCATGGATTTTTGCAGCTTTTCAAACGCCCGCACCTCGATCTGGCGCACACGCTCGCGGCTGACGCCATAATGGCTGGCCAGGTCCTCCAGCGTGGTTGGCTCATCCTTTAGCCGCCGCTCGGTCAAGATATGGCGTTCGCGCTCATTAAGCTCGGTCATGGCCGATTGTAAAAGGCTCATGCGAATGCCGTGTTCTTCGTTATTCGCAAGCGTTGTTTCTTGGCTGACCGCATTATCATCGGCCAACCAGTCCTGCCATTCGCCGTCGCCATCGACCCGCAAGGGGGCATTGAGCGAGGCATCGGGCCCGGACAGGCGCCGGTTCATCGAAATGACTTCCTCGTTCAGCACGCCAAGCTGGGTGGCAATATGGCTGACCTGTTCGGGCCGCATATCGCCTTCTTCAAAGGCGCTGATCTCGGACTTGGCCTTGCGCAGATTAAAGAACAGCTTTTTTTGCGCCGCCGTCGTGCCCATCTTGACCAGGGACCAGGAGCGCAGAATGTATTCCTGGATCGAGGCGCGGATCCACCACATGGCATAGGTGGCTAATCGAAACCCACGATCGGGCTCGAACTTCTTGACCGCCTGCATCAGGCCAACATTGCCCTCGGAAATCACCTCGCCAATCGGCAGACCATAGCCGCGATAGCCCATGGCAATCTTGGCGACCAGCCGCAGGTGGGACGTGACCAGGCGATGGGCGGCATTGGGGTCCTCATGCTCGCGCCAACGCTTGGCCAGCATGAATTCCTCATCGCGGGCCAGCATGGGAAATTTACGGATCTCGGTCAGGTAACGCGACAGGCCGCCATCGGGCGACATGACCGAAAGTGATTGCGCGGCTGATGCCATGACCGATTTCCCCTGCGTGTTTGTAACCCTGCGTCCCCGACGCACAGATCCGCCCTCCCATCCTAGATAGGAAGGCTATATGGCGGGTTTAAGACCCAAACCGCAGTTTTTTAGGCGCCCTGGCGCAGCAGGGCCATGAGATTTGTCATATCAGTGGGGGGCGGGGTCTCAAACCGAAGGTTTTCGGCGGTGATCGGATGCACAAATCCAAGCACAGAAGCATGCAGGGCCTGCCGCGCCAGTCCCGCCAAGGCCAAGGCTTCACGCACCGCTTGGCTAGGCGGACCACCGCCATAGACAGGATCGGCCAAGCACGGCGTGCCCTTATGGGCCATATGCACCCGGATCTGATGGGTACGGCCGGTTTCCAAACGACAAGAAATCCTTGCGGCATGGGGCTTTGCCGCGGGGCCAAAGGTCTCCTCGACCTGATAGCGGGTTATGGCCTCGCGCCCGCCGGCCTTGAGGACGGCCATTTTTTTGCGGTCGGTGGGCGAGCGTCCAATCTGGGTACAGATCAGCCCACCCTGAGGCTCTGGTACCCCCCGCACCAAGGCGGTATAGACCCGGTCCAGATCATGCGCCGCAAACAGGGCCGAGAGGCCGGCATGGGCCGCATCAGACTTGGCCGCAACCATAACGCCAGATGTGTCCTTATCCAGCCTATGGACAATGCCAGGCCTTGCCACCCCGCCAATGCCCGACAGGCTGTCGGCGCAATGAAACAAAAGCGCATTAACCAGTGTGCCATTTAGCGTGCCCGGCGCCGGATGCGCCGCCATGCCCGCCGCCTTATCGATCACAATCAGATGGGCGTCCTCATAAAGCACGCTTAGCGGCAGGTTTTCCGGCGCGGGCAGGGCCGCAATCGGCGCGGGCATGACCAGGACATAGATCCCGGCCTTGGCCTTGACCGAAACATCACTGACGACCTTGCCGTCAAAAACCAGAGCCCCCTGCGCCATCAAGGCCTGAATCCGCGCCCGCGACACATCGGGCAGATGCGCGGCCAGCACCCGATCCAACCGATCTCCGGCCGCGTCCGGTGCGATCACGATCTCACGCGCGGGCTCAGGATTGAGGTCTGACAAGACCTCTTCCAGCAGATCATCATCGGGCGGCGAGATTGAGGACACGAAATTCCAAGGGTTGGCAGGATGCAGCGATAAGCTAACGTCACAATCAGGGCCTAAACTCAAGACGCATCGCCTGTTTGGGGGAAACCAATATGCATATCAATCGTCGCAAAGCCTTAGCCCTTTTTGGACTAGGCGTCGCTGGGCCAGCCGCGGCGTCAAGCCCGGGCCGCATGGCCATTGCCTTTGACCATGGTGTCGCCAGCGGCGATCCCTTGAATGATCGGGTGGTGATCTGGAGCCGGGTCTCGGGCGCAGGGTCCGAAAGCGTGCTGGTGCAGTGGCAGGTGGCTGAAGACGCTGACTTTAAGCGGATCGTCGCCAAGGGTCAGGCCTCGGCCGATGCGGCGCGCGATCATACGGTCAAGATCGATGTTACCGGGCTCAAGGCCGGCAAGGCTTATTACTACCGCTTTATCTGTCAGGGCGTGACCTCACCGGTCGGGCAGACGCAGACCCTACCGGTCGGGGCGGTCAAGGATGTGGTCATGGCCGTGGCCAGCTGTTCGCTCTATCCGGCTGGCTTCTTCAATGCCTATGCGGCGATTGCGCGGCTCGAGCGCGTTGATGTCGTCCTGCATCTGGGCGACTATATTTATGAATATGGTTCAGCCCCCGGTGATTATGGCATGAGTATCGGCGCCAAGATTGGCCGCCTGCCAAAGCCGGATCATGAGATTGTCAGCCTGGACGATTACCGGGTCCGGCATGCGGAATATAAGACCGATGCCGATTTGCAGGCCGCCCATGCTAGAGCGCCTTGGATCGTGGTCTGGGACGATCATGAGACGGCCAATGATAGCTGGCTCGGCGGCGCTGAAAACCATCAGGCCGCAAGCGAAGGCAATTGGGCCGACCGCAAGGCTGCCGCCCTTAAAGCCTATTTCGAATGGATGCCGATCCGCGAGCCCGAAAACGGCCATTCGGCCGAGGCGATTAATCGTAGCTTTGCCTTTGGCGATATTGCCAGCCTGATCATGACCGAAACTCGCCTAACCGCGCGCGATAAGCAATTAACCTTTGAGCGCGATCTGATGGTGGCCGGTCCCGATGGCAAGCCGGCACCTGACCTTGCGGCTTTCAAGGCCAAGCGCGAAGACCCTGCACGCCAACTCATGGGCTCGGCGCAAGAGGCATGGCTTGGCCGCGAACTGGCCCAATCGATCACGGCAGGTCAGACCTGGCAGGTGCTCGGCAATCAGGTGGTGATGGCCAAGGTCAAGGGGCCAGACTTGAAAAGCGTGATGGGCGCCGAGGCCTGGGCCGCCGCCCTAGCGCAGCTTGCCCCGTCTTATCAGGCGCGCATGGCCAAGATGGGTGAGCTCTACAGTCTGGACATCCCCTATAATCTCGATAGCTGGGACGGTTATCCGGCGGCGCGCGAGCGGGTCTATAATGCCTTTAAGGCGGCCAAGGCCCATCCGATTGTCCTGTCCGGCGACAGCCACGCCTTTTGGGTCAATGAGCTTTACGACCAGTCCGGCAAGGTGAGGGTCGCGGCTGAATTTGGCACAACCGGTATTACCAGCCCAGGCTATGGCGACCTGCTCAAGGGCCTGCCGATCAACCAGGCCTATGAGGAGCGCAACCCAGAGGTCTTGTTTACCGACCAGGCCGCCAAGGGCTTTGTGCTCTTGACCCTAACCCGGCAAGAGGCGCGGGCCGATCTGATTGCGGTCAGCACCGTGGTCAGCCAGACCTTTGATGTAAAAACGCTCAAGAGCTGGACCGTGCGCCCAGCCGAGGGCGGCGGGGTCGGGCCCGTACTGCCGGTCTAGGCCGCAACCTGATCTAGGGGTCTGGTCTTGCGCCAGGCCCCATAGGCAAATACCAGCACACCAGACCAGATAAAGCCAAACGAAATGGCCCGCAGATTGGTGAAGGGCTCGCCATTGGCAAGTCCAATGCCAAATTGCACGGTCGGGCCGATAAATTGGAAAAAGCTCAAGGCCGAAAGCGGTATGCGCCGGGCCGACCAGGAAAACGCCGCTAGCGGCACAACGGTGGCCGGACCCAATAAGAGCAGCAATGAAAAATTGCTAAGGCTGGTCGTCAGGTGGCCCTGGCCCTGCATCTGTAGCCAGGCGACATAGGCCGCGCCCGGCAAGGTCAGGACCAGACATTCGATAAACAGACCGCTCTGGGCATCGGCGGCCACCTGTTTACGGATAATGCTATAAAAACAAAAGGTCAGGGCAAGCGCCAGGGACATGACCGGCGGATGGCCAAGCGCCAGGGTCTGGAAAATCACCCCAATCACGGCCAGACCAACCGCGACCTGGCCAAGACGGGAAATCCGCTCGCGAAACAGCAAGGTGCCAGCCAACATATTCATCAAGGGATTGATATAGTAGCCAAGGCTGGCCTCAAGCGTGTGGCCGTGATTAACCGCAATCAAAAAGATCAGCCAATTGCTGCCGATCAAGAGCGCCGATAGGCTCAGCAGACCAAGGGTCTTGGGCTGGCGCAAAATCTGCATGACCTGGGCGCCTTGACCAGCGGCCAAGACCAGGGCGCCGGCCCAAAACACCGACCAGAGCGCCCGGTGACCGGTCAGTTCGCCCGGCGAAATCCCGGCCCGGCCCATGGCTTGAAACATGAGCGGCATCAACCCCCACATTAAGAAACAGCCAATCGCCGACAAGGTCGCGGCGCGGGACTCAGCGGCGGATATCGGATCTGGCACTAGTGGCGGCCAAGCAGGTTTCGGCTATCGAGCAATTGCGCGATCTGGACCGCATTCAGCGCCGCCCCCTTGCGCAGATTGTCCGACACCACCCACATATTCAGGCCATGCTTGACCGTCGGATCCTTGCGAATGCGGCTGACATAGACGCCAAACTCGCCGACGCATTCGACTGGGGTTATATAGCCGCCATCTTCGCGCTTATCGAGCACCACAACCCCTGGCGCATCGCGCAAGATTTCGCGCGCATCATCCTCGTCCATCGCGGTTTCAAACTCGATATTGACCGATTCCGAATGGCCGACAAACACAGGCACCCGCACACAGGTCGCCGTGACCTTAATCTTGGGGTCGAGCATCTTATGCGTCTCTTCGACCATTTTTTGCTCTTCCTTGGTCGAGCCATCGGCCAAGAAGGAATCAATGTGCGGGATCACATTAAAGGCGATCTGTTTGGTGAATTTCTTGGGCGGCGGTGAACCGAGCACAAACACGCCCTTGGTCTGGGCCCAAAGCTCGTCCATGCCCTCCTTGCCCGCGCCAGATACGGACTGATAGGTCGAGACGATGATGCGCTTGATCTTGGCCTCGTCGTGCAAGGGCTTAAGCGCCACAACCATCTGGGCGGTTGAGCAATTGGGATTGGCAATAATGTTTTTCTTGCGGAAACCCTCAATGGCGTCGGGATTCACTTCCGGCACGATCAGGGGCACATCCGGATGCATGCGCCAGGCAGAGGAATTATCGATCACGACCGGACCGGCTTGACCAATCTTTTCCGACCATTCCTTCGATACAGTCCCGCCCGCGGACATCAGCACAATATCGACGCTGGAAAAGTCGAACTGATCCAGGGCCTGGCATTTCAAGGTTCGGTCAGCATAGGCCACGTCCGCGCCAATCGAGCGGCGCGAGGCAACAGCGTGAATCTCATCCAGAGGAAATTCGAGCTCCTCCAGAATATTCATCATTTCCCGGCCAACATTGCCGGTCGCTCCGACCACAGCCACGCGATAGCCCATGGCACGTCTCCTCGATTACAGACTGAATTGAATGTCGAAAATTCGGCTCGGAGGCTTACGCCGCAAACGGGTCCGGCGCAAGAATAGCGTGCAGGATTTCAGATTTTGGCGAGGTGCAAGCTCAATCCGTGGGCGCAAAATTGACCGTTCCCGGTCGTTTTTTTGCTTATGACAACGTAATCATTTTCAAACCTGCCGGTCTGGGTTTGCCGCCGCCGGATGCATCGCCTAAACCGATCGCCTATTATACAAGGGGTCTTTAACGGCCTTGGCCGGGCCTTTGCGACAAGGGCCTGTTAGTTTTCAGGGGCGGAGAGCGGCGCGTGACCATGGCTTCCCAAATTTCGGTACAGGTTCCAGGCCTTCATCCTGCACCCACCCGGCACCAAAAGCTGGTGTCTTGGGTCGAGGATATTGTCGCCCTGACCCAGCCCAACCGCGTGCATTGGTGCGATGGGTCCGACGCCGAATGGGACACCTTGACCACCGAATTGGTCGCCGCGGGCACAATGGACCGCCTAGATCCCGCCAAACGGCCCAATTCGTTTATTGCCCGCTCTGACCCAAAGGATGTCGCCCGAGTCGAGAGCCGCACCTTTATCTGCTCCAACCAAGAGATTGATGCCGGCCCGACCAATAACTGGGTTGCGCCAGCGGCCATGCGCACCACACTCGATGGCCTGTTCAGCGGCTGTATGCGCGGGCGCACGCTTTATGTCGTCCCCTTCAGCATGGGCCCGATCGGCTCACCGATTAGCGCGCTGGGGGTTGAGATCACTGATAGCGCCTATGTTGCCGTCTCAATGCGCGTCATGACCCGCATGGGCACGGCTGCGCTCGAAGCCTTGGGCGATGACGGGTTTTTTGTGCCTGCGGTGCACAGCCTTGGCGCGCCCCTAAAGCCCGGTCAGGCCGATGTCGCCTGGCCGTGTAATGACGACAAATATATTGTGCATTTTCCAGAGACCCGGGAAATCTGGTCCTATGGCTCGGGCTATGGCGGCAATGCCCTGCTCGGTAAGAAGTGCTATGCTCTTCGGATCGCCTCGGTCATGGCCAGGGACGAGGGCTGGCTGGCCGAGCACATGTTGATCCTCAAATTAACCTCGCCTGCGGGCGCGGTGCGCTATGTCTCGGCGGCCTTCCCAAGCGCTTGCGGCAAGACCAATCTAGCCATGTTGCAGCCGACCCTTGCCGGCTGGACGGCAGAAACCATTGGCGACGATATTTGCTGGATGCGGTTTGGCAAGGATGGCCGCCTGTATGCGATTAATCCTGAAGCTGGCTTTTTCGGGGTCGCGCCCGGCACCAGCTTGAAGACCAATCGCAATGCCATTGAGACCTTGAACGCCAATACCATTTTTACCAATGTGGCCAGCACGGCTGATGGCGATGTCTGGTGGGAGGGGCTTACCGATACCCCGCCAGAAGGCCTGACCGACTGGAAGGGCCGCGCCTGGTCGCCCGAGCTTGGCGAGCCCGCCGCCCATCCCAATGCGCGTTTTGCCGCCCCGGCCGGTCAATGCCCGACCATTGCGTCAGAATGGGAAGACCCGCAAGGCGTGCCAATTTCGGCAATCATGTTCGGTGGCCGCCGGGCCAGTGCTGTGCCGCTGGTGACCGAGGCTTTTGACTGGGAGCATGGCGTGTTCCTAGCCTCCAATGTCGCCTCGGAAGGCACGGCGGCGGCAGAAAACAAGGTTGGCGAACTGCGCCGCGATCCCTTCGCCATGCTGCCCTTCTGCGGTTATAATATGGGCGATTATTTCCAGCACTGGCTGACCCTGGGCAAGGCGACCTCAGCGGCTAATCTGCCGCGCATCTATTTCGTCAACTGGTTTCGCAAGGACCAGAATGGCAAATTTGTCTGGCCAGGCTTTGGCGAAAACAGCCGTGTGCTGAAATGGATTTTTGAACGCCTTGAGGGCCAGGCAGAGGCAAGGCACACGCCGATAGGCCTGGTGCCAAGTCCAGAAGCCCTCGACCTGTCCGGCCTTGACCTGACCGCGGACCAGCTCGATGTGCTTTTATCGGTCGATACCGAGGTCTGGCGCGAAGAAGCCAGCCTGATCCCTGAGGCCTATGAGCGGTTTGGCGAGCGTCTGCCCAAGGCGCTTTGGCAACAATTCGAGGCCCTTAACCAAAGGCTGGGCCGCTAGAGCCTCCAACCTTTTTGCAATGCCCAACACGCCGCCGCCTCGGGAAACCGGGGCGGCGGTTTTGGTTTGGTTTGTCTAAAAATCGGGCGCGATCAACAAATTTATCAAGATTGGCCATTATTTTCGATAGTGAAAGAACTTGTTTACGACCATGGGTCATCAATACCAATAACTATTGGAAATTCATTTGGTGATCCATCATGACCGATATTGTTTCTCCACATGCCATTCATTTGGCCCAAAATTTGGACTTAAAAGCGGCGGCATCGCTGCAGAACGAATTGCTCGCGCAGCGGCATGGCCCGGTTTTGATTGATGGGTCACAGGTTCAACGGCTCAGCGGACTTTGCCTGCAGGTGCTCTTGTCCGCCAAGGCGACCTGGTCGAGTGATGGCGAGCGCCTAAGCTTTGATAATCTATCGCCTGCCCTGCGCGATGCCTTGCAGCTGTTTGGTGCCGAAGACCTTCCATCAACGGATTTTATGGGGTGAAGATCGTGAGCAAGATTGTTCTTACCGTCGATGATTCCCGCACCATGCGCGACATGCTGATGCTGGCCCTTGGCGATGCTGGCTTTACCGTGGTCCAGGCCGTGGACGGTGTGCATGGGCTGGAGGTGCTGGACAGTATGGATCAGCCGGATGTCATCATTACCGACATCAATATGCCGCGCATGGACGGGTTTGGCTTTATCGAGGGTGTTCGCTCGAGCGATCGCCACCGCGCCACGCCGATCCTCGTCCTGACCACAGAGAGCGATCAGACCAAGAAGGAAAAGGCCAGGGCCGCC
Organism: Caulobacteraceae bacterium; assembly: GCA_947452365.1. GTDB lineage: Bacteria > Pseudomonadota > Alphaproteobacteria > Caulobacterales > Caulobacteraceae > CAISGS01. The sequence continues at coordinate 12,879 of CANGCO010000028.1, read as the reverse complement.
GGAGCGACGGGCTGGATCATCAAGCCATTTGCCCCTGACAAGCTGATTGATGCCGTGCGCCGCGTCGCAGCCTAACCGCCTCAAACCCTTGCCGGAGCTTGGCCGTGGATCCGTTAGAAGCCATAAAGATTACATTTTTCCAAGAATGCGAAGAGCAGCTGTCAGAATTAGAGACAGGTCTGCTGGCTATGGAACAAGGCGATAGCGATTCCGAGACGATTAATGCGGTGTTTCGCGCCGTGCACTCGATCAAGGGGGGCGCAGGGGCCTTTAGCCTCGACCCCTTGGTGCGCTTTGCCCATGTGTTTGAAACCACCCTAGATGACGTTAGGGCAGGCAAGCTGGCGGCAACAAATACTGTGGTCAAGGTCATGCTTCAGGCCGCGGATGTACTGGCCGACCATGTCCGCGCAGCCCGCGATGGCGGCACGGTTGAAGAGGCCCGCTCTGCAGCCCAGGCCCAGACCCTCGAAGCTCTTGGCGATCCCAGCACAGCATCCGCTAGTTCAGTGCCGATTTTTGACACCCCGATTGCGCCATTGGCGCCTGAGCCACAAGCCAGCCAAGATGACCTGATGGGCGACATGGTCTTTACCCCTCTGACGGTAGAGCTCAGCGAGGCCCCGGCCAGCCCAGTCTGGATCTTGAAATTCCGAGCCAAGCCCAGCCTCTATGCCAAGGCCAATGATACCGCGCTCTTGCTGCGGGAACTGGCAAGGCTGGGTCATGTCGAGCTCTTGCTCGATGCTAGCGACCTGCCCAATCTGGCCGATCTGGACCCCGAAGGCGCTTATCTGACCTGGGTCATCACCCTGACAACCGACCGCAGCGAGGCCGATATTCGCGAGGTGTTTGAGTTTGTCGACGGCGATTGCGACCTGAGCCTAACGCCCAGGCCGGGTGAATTTGAGACCGACCCAGGGCCTCAATCGGCTGAGGGCCCAATGCCGTTTGAGGTCGCCGCCGACGTTCTGACGCTTATTCAGCAGGCTCAGGCGATCACAATTGAAACCCCTATCCAGCCCGCCCAACGGATAAATACCTCCGTGCCGCAAGCTGCGAATACGGGCTCGGCACCTGCCGATTCCAATGGGGCAGCGGCGGCCCAGGCGACGATTCGGGTTGATCTAGACCGGGTTGACCGCCTGATCGATCTGGTCGGCGAACTGGTCATCAACCAGGCCATGTTGGCCCAACGGGTTGCCGAAAGCGGGGTGAGCCGATCGTCCAATATTGCCATGGGGCTGGATGATTTGGAGCATCTGACCCGGGATATCCAAGACAGCGTCATGGCCATCCGCGCCCAGCCGGTCAAGTCGGTGTTCCAGCGCATGCCGCGTCTGGTGCGCGAGGTTGCTGCCCTAACCGGCAAGCAGGTGCGGCTGGTGACCGAGGGCGAAGGCACTGAGGTCGATAAGACCGTGATTGAATGCCTGACCGACCCCATCACCCATATGATCCGTAATGCCATAGACCATGGGCTAGAATCGACCGAGGCGCGGGTCCGGGCCGGAAAGTCGCCAGAAGGCATGGTGCGCCTGACCGCCGCCCATCGCAGCGGCCGGATCGTGATCGAGGTCTGCGATGACGGAAAAGGCATTGACCGCCCCCTCGTACTGCAGATCGCGATTGATAAGGGCCTGATCGACCCGGCAGCGAGCTTGAGCGACGAAGAGATCGATAATCTGATCTTTATGCCTGGATTTTCTACCGCCTCGACCGTGTCTAATATTTCAGGCCGCGGCGTTGGCATGGATGTGGTCAAGCGCTCGATTCAGGCGCTCGGCGGCCGGATCACCATCACATCACGCCCCGGCCTAGGCTCGACCTTTACCTTGAGCCTGCCCCTGACCTTGGCCGTGCTGGACGGTATGGTGGTTTCGGTCTGTGAGCACACCCTGGTCGCGCCCCTGACCGCAATTATTGAAAGCCTGCTGCCCAAGCGCGAAGATGTTCGCGCCATGGGCCCAGATGCCCATGTCATTGCTATTCGCGACACTTATACACCCCTGATCGATGTCGGGGTGGTGCTGGGCTATCGCAAGTCCCCGCTCGATCCGACCCAGGGTGTTGCCCTTCTGGTCGAGGGCGAGGGCGGCAGCCGCGCCGCCCTGATGGTGGACGCCATCCAGGGTCAAAGGCAGGTGGTGATCAAGTCGCTGGAAGCCAATTATCGCCAGGTCGAGAGCATAGCCGCCGCGACCATACTGGGTGATGGCCGGGTGGCCCTGATCTTGGATGTCGATGCTGTGGTGGCCACGCGCCGCCATGACAAGCCCCGCCACGACCTTAAATTAGCAGCTGTAGGCTAGGCCCATGAGCGATCAAATCCATGCCCTTAACCGCACCGAACGTGAATTGATCTCGTTTCGGATCAGCGATCAGGAATTTTGCGTCGATATCATGTCGGTCCGCGAGATCCGTGGCTGGACTCAGGCCACGCCACTGCCCCGAACGCCGTCCTTTGTGCGCGGGGTGATCAATCTACGCGGCGCGGTCTTGCCGGTTATTGATCTCGGTTCAAGACTCGGTTTGCAGACTGAGCGCCCGACCGAGCGCCATGTGATTATTGTCACGCGGATCGGCGAACAAATGGTCGGGCTGCTGGTCGATGCGGTTTGCGACATTATCGCAGTGACCGACGCCCTGATCCAGGCAACGCCGGACGTTGCGTCTGATCTGGTCGACCGGTTTGTCCGCGGCATATTCTCACTCGAAGGGCGGATGATCAGTCTGGTTGCGCTGGACCGCGTCCTGCCTGACCTAGAGGCTGAGGCCGCCTAATGACCCTTGCCCAAACCAGCCCGTCAAGACGCGCAGAGCAAGATCTGGTGAAAGGCGAATTTGCCTTTACGGCCGATGATTTTCGCCATCTTGCCGCCATGCTGCATGCCGATGCCGGCATTGCCCTGGTCGAGGCCAAGGCCAATCTCGTCTATTCGCGGCTAGCCAAACGCCTAAGAAAGCTCGGCCTCGATAGCTTTAAGGCCTATTGCGCCCTGGTCGCCAGTCCAGCCGGTGCCGAAGAACGGCAAAACATGCTTGCCGCCCTGACAACCAATGTGACCCGCTTTTTCCGGGAAGACCATCATTTCGGCCATCTCAAGGCCCAGGTGCTGCCCAATCTGATCGCGCGCGTGCGCCAAGGTGGGCGTGCAAGGATCTGGTCGGCCGGCTGTTCATCGGGACAGGAGCCGTATTCCATTGCCCTGACCCTTTTGTCGCTGATGCCGGACGCGGGCAGGTTCGACATCAAGATTTTGGCCACGGATATTGACCCCAATGTCATCGCCGAAGGCCGCCAAGGCTATTATAGTGCCGAAACCTGCACGCCAATTGCCAATGATCTGCTGACCCGCTGGTTTCAAGCGACGGGCCGCGAGGGCTGGACGGTCGGACCGGAACTGCGCCAGCTGGTCAGTTTTCGTGAGCTTAACCTGATGGGCAATTGGCCGATGCGGGGCCAGTTTGACGTCATTTTTTGCCGCAATGTCGCGATCTATTTCGAAGAAGAAACCCAGTCGCGCATATGGGCACGCTTTACCGCGCAGCTTAGCCCAGGCGGCAGTCTGTATATCGGTCATTCCGAGCGGATATCGGGCTCGGCCGCCGATCTGTTGTCAACCGACGGCCTGACCACTTATCGATTAAGGGGAGCCGGCGCATGAACCCGATCCGCGTTCTGGTCGTCGATGACTCCGCAACCATGCGGGGCCTGATCACAGCCATCCTGTCTAGGGATGCCGAGATTGAGGTGGTTGGCACAGCCGATAATCCGTTCGAGGCGCGCGAGGCCATTAAGGCGCTCAATCCCGATGTCCTTACCCTCGATATCGAAATGCCGAATATGAACGGGTTGGAGTTTTTGGAAAAGATCATGCGGCTACGGCCCATGCCCGTGATCATGGTCTCGACCTTAACCCAAAAGGGGGCGGATGCCTCGCTTGCCGCGCTTGAAATCGGCGCATTTGATTGTGTTGGCAAACCCATGAACGGTGCCCCGACCTCACAGGCTTTTTCCGGTCTGGTTGACAAGGTCAAGGCCGCCTCCCGGGCCAAGATGCGCGCCTATTGTGAGCCGGCAGCGCCCAAGACCCATGCCGGCGCCTTCTCTCATAATGGCAAGATCATTGCCCTAGGCGCATCTACTGGCGGTGTAGAGGCCCTGCTGGCCGTGGTGTCGTGCTTTCCGGCCAATTGTCCGCCCACGGTCATAACCCAGCACATGCCCGCCAATTTTACGGCAAGCTTTGCCGAGCGCATGAACCGTTGCAGTGCAGCGACCGTCTCAGAGGCCAGGGATGGCGCACCCCTGGTCCCCGGTCAGGTTTATCTGGCCCCCGGCGGCGGCCAGCATCTGGAGATTACCGGCCACGGCCAAATGCGTTGCCGCATTAGAAAAGGCGATCTGGTCAATGGGCATAGGCCATCAGTGGATGTCTTGTTTCAATCCGTGGCCCAATTGGCCAAGGGCAAGGCGGTCGGGGCCATATTGACCGGCATGGGGCGTGATGGGGCAGGCGGGCTTTTGGCCATGCGTCAGGCCGGGGCAAACACATTGGGCCAGGATGAGGCTTCGTGCATTGTCTATGGCATGCCCAAGGCAGCCTTTGAACTCGGCGGCGTCGAGCGCCAACTGCCCTTAGAAAAAATCGGACCCGCCATTCTTAATCTGTGTAGCGCTGAAAACCGAGCGAGGGTCTGATGCCAGCTGCCTCTGGAATTTCCATTCTGATTGTTGATGACCAGATGACCATGCGCGCCCTTGTACGCAATGGCTTGCAGCAACTTGGCTTTGCAGAATTTCGTGAAAGCCCAGACGGGGAGGATGCCCTGAAACAGCAGATTACCAAGCCGGCCAGCCTGGTGATTTCCGACTTTAACATGCCCAAGCTTGATGGCCTTGGCCTATTGCGCGCCATTCGCGCCCATCCCCCTGTGGCCAAAACCGCCTTTATCATGCTGACCGGCCGCGCCGACCGCGAGCTGGTGCAAAGAGCGGCGCAATTTGGGGTCAATAACTATCTGGTAAAGCCCTTCACCGTCGCCACCTTGAAGGAAAAAATCGAAGCCGTTTTTGGACCCCTAACATGATGATCCAACCCCAAGCTCAGGCACCGGACCGTGAACGCCGCATCCATCTGACCCAAGGTGAGCACCATGTCAGCCAAGACAGCGGCGTAGTCTTGACCACCATATTGGGATCTTGCGTCGCCGCCTGCCTGTGTGACCCGGTTGCGGGCATAGGCGGCATGAACCATTTCCTGCTGCCTGATCAGCAGGGCACACGCGATAGCCCAGGCTCGGTGCGCTATGGCGCCTATGCCATGGAAATCTTGATCAATGCCCTGCTTGGCCGAGGCGCCCGGCGCGACCGGCTTGAAGCCAAGCTGTTTGGCGGGGCCTGTATGATTGCCGGCCTAACCGATATTGGTCAGCAAAATGCCGAGTTTGCCGAGCGCTTTTTGAAACAGGAAGGCATACCCGTAATCGGCGGCAGCCTTAGGGGCAGCCATGCCCGCCGCATCCAGTTTTGGCCAAGATCAGGGCGTGTCCGCCAGATGGCGATCGCCAATTCCGATGCCGAAGTCTTTGCTATCGAACGTACCGTAGTGCCTAGGGCGCCTGCCAGTTCTGGTGCTCTGGAACTCTTTTGAGGAAATGGCCTTGACCCTAGCCTTCGCTCAAACACCGTCCACAGACGATGTCTGCCTGTCCAGCATTCTCGACGCGGTCAGCACCGAGGTCGACGATCTTTTGGCCACCGGCGACCGGTTGCAGTCCCTCGTCGGCGACCTGGTCGACAAGTCGGGCACTGCCATCTCCACCCATGTCTTGGTCGAGGCACAGGGTCTGGACGCCATGGTGCAGCGCCTCAGCGCCCTATCCGCCTTTCTTCAGGCCCTAAGCCCAGCGGTTCCGGCCCACTGGATCATTGATCCAACGGCGGCGGCTCAAGGCCTGTCCTTGGCCGATTCTGCGCGCCGGTTTGCCTGCCGGGTCGAAGAACACACCAGCGGCAAGATCACGTCCGGCGAGATTGATCTGTTTTAGGGGCCCCCATGCTCAAGCTCGTCAATCAAGGGAAAATCAAGATTGACCTGACCCGGGCAGGCATAATGCTGGTCGATGGCAATGCGCAGGGCATGGACATACTTGCCCAGGTGCTTGGCGGATTTGGCGTGCGCACGCCGTATCGTTGCGAAACGGCCAGTGATGCCAAGGTGATCTTGGGTCGACACGACATCGATCTGATCATTACCGATGCCCAATTGCCCGATATGGACGGTCACGACCTGATCACCTGGTTGCGGCGCTCTGGGCTTGAGCCCAATTGTGCCGCACCGGCCATTATATTGTCGGGGCACACACCCGCTTCCAGCGTCAAAAAAGGCCGAGACAGCGGCGTGAGTTACACCATTGCCAAACCCTTGGCGCCGCGGGTTTTGATGGAGCGTATGATTTGGCTGGCCAGAGAAAATCGCGCCTTTATTCAGTCGGATGTCTATGCCGGACCAGATCGACGATTTCATGCGCTTGGGCCGCCGCCCGAAACAAACGGCCGGCGCAATGGCGACCTGCCGCCAGAGGTTGGCACCGCCAAAACGCCCAACATGTCTCAGGATGATATTGACTCCTTGCTCCAGCCGCAAAAGGCCAGCCTATGACCGCTATACGCAAAAAATTAGCCAATCCCCTGGCCGCAATACTTGGCTATAGGCGCGGCCTTAGCCTCGAGGCGGCCACAGCGGCGGCAGAAGCCAATCTGGCCCGAATTCAGCACGACTGCCTAGCCAGTCTCGATCAGGCCCTTGGCGTGATTTATCAGCAACTTCCCAAGCTTGATCACGCCGAAAACCCGGTTCAGGCCGAGGCCATTTATCAGGCGGCCAATCAGGTGCTGGCGCTTGGCGCCCATTGTCAGCTAGCGGCACTCGGCAAGGCGGCCTTTTGCCTTTGCGAACTAATCGATCGTAGCCGCATGCGGGGACAATGGAGCCGGGCGGCCCTCGAAACCCATCTTCAGGCGCTAAAACTCCTGAGAAGTCCGCCCGCCAATGCCGATCCCAAGACCGAGGCCGCCATTATTGCCGGCTTGTTCAAGGTGATCGAAAAAACTAGTCGATAAGGCCAGGACCGACCTTGGCATCCAAGACCAGGCGGCCATCCTCGACCCGGCGATAAAAACAGGATTCAAACCCAACATGGCAGGCCCCGCCATTGCCCTGCGGCCAGACCTGAATCCAGACCGCGTCTTGATCGCAGTCAATGCGCACGGCCTTGACCTTCTGAACCTGACCACTGGTTTCGCCCTTTTTCCAAAGGCTCTGGCGCGAGCGACTGAAATAATGCGCCTCGCCGGTCTTGAGGGTCAGGTCAAGGGCCTCAGCATTCATCCAGGCCAACATCAACACCTCGCCGCTATCAGCATGGGTCGCCACAGCCGCGATCAAGCCCTTATCATCAAAGCGCGGAGTAAGGACCGATCCGCGCTCCAGCGCTTGAGCGTTTGGTGCGGTTGGAAAGCCAGACGCGGTCATAAGAGACATCCTTGTGACAGCAAGGCCCCAAGCGCTTAGCCCGTAAAGCCCGCCATAAAAATCCTAGCGCCGATGGATCAGGCCCAAAAATCGGTCCTGCAGCACCTGATCGGTCTTGAACACACCGGTAAACTTGGTGGTGAAGGTGCTGACATGGCGATGACCAACGCCGCGGGTCGACATGCACTGGTGCTCGGCATCGATCAGGACCGCAACCCCGGCGGGCTTAAGATGGGTATTGATCGCGTCCGTGATCTGCTGGGTCAGGGCTTCTTGGGTCTGGAGCCGCTTGGCATAGATCTCGACCAGACGCGCCAGCTTGGATAAGCCCACCACCTTATTCGTCGGCATATAGGCAATATTGGCCTTGCCAATAAAGGGCGCCAAATGGTGTTCGCAATGGCTTTCAACCTCTATGCCCGTCAGCATGACCATGTCGTCATAGCCTTGCACATCTTCAAAGGTGCGCGACAACTCTTCGGCTGGATCCAGGCCATAGCCGCCAAACCATTCGCCGTAAGCATCGACCACCCGCTGCGGCGTGTCCAACAAGCCTTCGCGGCGCGGATCATCACCAGCCCAGGCCAAAAGGGTGCGCACAGCGTTCATCGCCTCTTCGCGGGTGGGCTTGATGAGGTCTTGGTCCTGATTGATGCCAATCAAAGACGGCTTTTGAGCCAGAGCATCCATGGATGGGTTCCTTCAGGGTTGAGTTGCGCCGAAGCGAGGACTTCGGAATGACGCGTGGCTCCCTGCACAGGTCCAGATCTTGCTGACGATCTGGTCGGTGCAACTGAATCTCGAGATGGCAAGTCTCGTCACAAAAAGCTATATGGGCCGCTATTGCCATTCGGCAACCAAAACCTGCGTGATTATACCTCGGAAAAGTTTGATATCGCCATGACCCTAATGCTGCACGACACCCTGGCCCGCGACAAGCGCGCCTTTGTTCCTGGCAATCCGCAGCGCGTAACCCTCTATGTCTGTGGCCCGACCGTCTATAATTTTGCCCATGTCGGCAATGCCCGGCCAGTAGTGGTATTTGATGTGCTTTATCGCATCCTGCGCGCCCTTTATGGCCAGGATGCCGTCGTCTATGCGCGCAATTTTACCGATGTTGACGATAAGATTAATCAAAAAGCCGCCGAAGAGGGCGTTGAGATTGGCGTGATCACAGATCGCTATATCGACGCCTATCACGCCGATATGGACGCCTTGTTTGCCTTGCGGCCCGATCTCGAGCCACGCGCGACAGCCCATATGGGCGATATCATCGCCATGATTCAGACCTTGCTCGATAAGGGCGCGGCCTATGCCGCCGAGGGCCATGTGCTGTTTGATACCGCAGCCTATGATGCCTATGGCCAGCTTTCGGGCCGCAATCTGGAGGACATGATTGCCGGTGCACGGGTCGAGGTTGCCCCCTATAAACGCCACGGCGCTGATTTTGTGCTCTGGAAGCCCTCAAAGCCCGGCGAGCCAGTCTGGGAAAGCCCGTTCGGCCCTGGTCGGCCCGGCTGGCACATTGAATGCTCGGCCATGGTCGAGGCTGCCCTTGGCTCGCCGATTGATATTCATGGCGGCGGCCATGACCTGATCTTTCCGCACCATGAAAATGAGATCGCCCAGAGCATCTGCGCCAAGGCTGGGCACGCCCACGAAACGCCCGTCTATGCGCGGTTTTGGCTACATAATGGCTTTTTGACCATGGACGCCGAGAAAATGTCCAAGAGCCTTGGCAATGTCTTGCTGGTGCATGACCTGGTCAAACAGGTACCCGGCGAGGCCGTACGCTGGGCCCTGCTGGCCGCGCATTATCGCGCACCATTAGACTGGACGACCAAATTGATCGACCAGTCGGTCAAGGCCCTAGACCGGCTCTATGGCGTGCTGCAAAGGGCCAAGGCTATTGCGGCCACAGCCCCATCAGATAACAGCGTTCTGTCACCACTGATGGACGACCTCAATACGCCCCAGGCCTTTAGCCAATTGTTTGCGCTTGCCGATGATCTGGACCGGGCCTTGCGCGAGGACACGGGCGAGGCCGCGCATCACAAGGGCCAATTGCTACATCTGGCGGGTATATTAGGCTTTCTGCAGGCCGATCCGGATGCCTGGTTTATGGGTGGGGCCGATGCGGATTTGGCCGCCAAGATTGAGGACCTGCTCAAGACCCGGCTGGAGGCCCGCGCGAACAAGGATTTTGCTGCTGCCGACCGCATTCGCGATGCGCTTAATGCGCTAAACGTGGTGGTGATGGACGGGCCCGACGGCGCGACCTGGCGCCTGCGTGAAACCCAAGGCAGCTAAACCCGCCCGAGCCTCGACGAAACCCGCCCACAGAGCTATCTAGAGACCATGACCAGCTTTTTTGAACATCGCGCCGGCATTGCCGCCCCCGCTGAAATCGTATGGGAAATCCTGTATGATGTGGAAAACTGGTCACTCTGGAATCCGCTCTATATCGAGGCCCAAGGTCAGGTCCGGATCGGCGAGGTCTTGACGGTCAAACAGCGACTGCCGGGTGACGAGCCTGAGATCTTAAAGCCGCGCATTACCGAATGGGTGCCGCAAAGCCATATTTACTGGCACATGGCCTGGCTGGGCGGCCTGGTGCAGGTCCAGCGCTATTTTGAGCTTGAAGAGGTCAGCGAAACTGGCTGCATTTTTGCCAATGGCGAGGTGTTTCGCGGCCTGATGGGCCCCTATGTCGGCAATCGGCTTAAGCATCGCCTGCGTAAAGGCTATAGGCTGATGGGCGATGCCATGCGTGAGCGCGCCCAAGCCCTCTGGATTGAGCGGGGCGGCACGCCCATATCCGTCGAATGATTGACGACCTCTATTCCAGCAAGATTTTGGGCCTCGCGGCCAATATGCCCTTGGCGGGGCGGTTGGCTGCACCGCAGGCTAGGGCCGAAAAGGTCGCCAAGCTATGTGGTAGCCGCATTGTCGTCGATCTTGACCTAACCGGCGGTCTGGTCAGTGCCTTTGCCCAAGAGGTTCAGGCCTGCGCCCTCGGTCAGGCAGCGGCGGCCATACTGGGCAGCCATGTGATCGGGGCCAGTCTTGAAGAGATCAAGGCGGCGCGCGACGCCTTGCGTGCCATGTTAAAGGACCATGGCCCCGCCCCCACGGGCCGCTTTGCCGATCTGGCCGTACTGGAAGTCGTGCGCGATTACCCGGCGCGGCACGCCTCGACCCTCTTGGCTTTTGAGGCGGCCTTGAGCGCCGCCGAACAGGCCCGCAGTCTTGTTGCCGATAGAGGTTAGTTTATCGCCTCCCGGGTCTTGTCATGGTCACCGCCGTGGTATTGGCTTTTGACGCTTCGATCCGCCTAGCTAAAGGATTTATTCAGACCCAATGTCAGATCTATATGCACGCTGTGTTCGGATTGGGCTGCGGGCCTATAAACTGACCTTGTCACCCTTGATCGGGCGGCAATGCCGCTTTATGCCCTCATGCTCGGAATATACTGCGGAGGCCTTGATCCGGCATGGGCCTTTGAGAGGTGGTTTGTTAGGTCTAAAACGCATCTGTAGTTGCAGGCCGTTTGTAACTTGGGGTTATGATCCTGTGCCGCCAATTTTGCGTGATTCGCAGGGCGGTCAGGGCAAGTGGAAGTGTGATAAATGATTGATCTTGAGTTTCCAGACGGCTCTGTGCGGTCCTATCCGGCGGGAACATCGGGGCGCGAAATCGCGGCGGCCCTATCCAAGTCCTTAGAAAAAAAGGCGATCCTGATCAAGCTGGACGAGACCCTGATTGACCTAGACCGTCCAATTACAAAGGACCTTTATCAGACCGGCAAGATTCAGATCCTAACCCGCGAAGCACCCGAAGCGCTTGAGGTCATTCGTCATGATACGGCGCATGTGTTGGCCCAGGCGGTCCAAGAACTGTTTCCGCGCACCCAGGTCACGATCGGCCCCAATGTTGAAAACGGCTTCTATTACGATTTTGCCCGCAGTGAGCCCTTCAGCCTTGATGACCTGCCCCTGATTGAGGCGCGGATGCATCAGATTATTGCGCGCGATGAACCCATCCGCCGCGAAGTGGTTGATCGCACCAGCGCCATTGCTGATTTCACCGCCATGGGCGAGGCCTATAAGGCCGAGATTATTGAGGGCCTGCCGACGGGCGAGGACGTCACCGTCTATCACCAGGGCAGTTGGAAAGATCTTTGCCGCGGCCCACACCTGCCTTCAACCAAGCATGTCGGCAAGGGCTTTAAGCTAACCAAGCTGGCCGGGGCCTATTGGCGCGGCGATCAAAATAATGCCCAATTGCAGCGCATTTATGGCACAGCCTGGGCGTCTGAGGCCGATCTGGCCGAGCACATGACCCGGCTGGAAGAAGCCGAAAAGCGTGACCATCGCCGCCTTGGCAAGATTATGGACCTCTTCCATTTACAGGAAGAAGGCAAGGGCATGGTGTTTTGGCACCCCAAGGGCTGGACGCTTTATCGCACGCTTGAGGCCTATATGCGTCGGCGACTCGACAAGGAAGGCTATCAGGAGGTCAAGACCCCGCAGGTGCTGGACCGTAGCCTGTGGGAAAAATCCGGCCACTGGGAAAAATTCGGCAAGAACATGTTTGTCTGCGAGACCGACGAGGGCGACACCCTAGCCGTCAAGCCGATGAATTGCCCAGGTCACGTCCAGATCTTTAATGTCGGGCAAAAATCCTATCGTGACCTGCCGCTGCGCATGGCCGAATTTGGCGCCTGCCATCGCTATGAGCCGTCTGGCGGCCTGCACGGCATTATGCGGGTGCGATCCTTTACCCAGGACGATGCGCACATCTTCTGCCGCGAGGAGCAGATTGAAGAAGAAACCACTCGCTTTGTCGCCCTGCTGCATTCGGTCTATCAGCACCTGGATGTCACCCTGCACAGCGTCAAGCTGGCCCTGCGCCCTGATCTTCGCGCCGGGACCGATGAGGTCTGGGATGTGGCCGAGGCCAAGCTCGAGCGGGCCGCCAAGGCCGCCGGGGTTGAGGTTGAACTCATTCCAGGTGAAGGCGCCTTTTATGGCCCCAAGCTTGAATTTCACCTGCGCGATGCGATTGGGCGCACCTGGCAGTGCGGCACACTACAATTAGACTTTGTTCTACCCGAGCGCTTAGATGCCGAATATATCGCCGAAGACGGCAGCAAACAGCGCCCCGTCATGCTGCACCGTGCAATTTTGGGAACATTCGAGCGCTTTTTAGGCATTTTGATCGAAAATTATGGCGGCGCCTTCCCAGTTTGGCTTGCACCCGTTCAGGTGGTTGTGGCAACCATTACCTCGGATTCTGATGAGTATGCGCGCGCGGTGGCGGCAAGGCTGGAATTAGC
>CANGCO010000027.1 GCA_947452365.1 Caulobacteraceae bacterium | reverse complement strand
GGGGGTCCAAATCCCGATCGGGTGCTTTTTAAAAAGGCCCGGCAGAACGGACCGCCCGCAATGGAGCGACCAAAGACCATGAGCAAGATTATCGGTATCGACCTTGGCACCACCAATTCGTGCGTGGCCATTATGGACGGCAAGACCCCCCGGGTGATCGAAAACGCCGAGGGCGTACGCACCACCCCGTCCGTCGTCGCCTTTCTCGATGATGGCGACCGTCTGGTCGGCCAACCGGCCAAGCGTCAGGCCGTCACCAATCCGTCCAATACCCTGTTCGCGATCAAGCGCCTGATTGGCCGCAATTTTGATGATCCGATCGTGGCCAAGGACAAGGGCATGGTCCCTTATGAAATCGTCAAGGGCCAGGGCGGCGCCGCCTGGGTCAAGGCGCACGAAACCGATTATTCGCCCCAGCAGATTTCGGCCTTTATCCTGATCAAGATGAAGGAAGCGGCCGAGGCCCATCTGGGTGAAAAGGTCGATAAGGCCGTGATTACGGTGCCTGCCTATTTCAATGATGCCCAGCGTCAGGCAACCAAGGATGCCGGCAAGATTGCTGGCCTCGAAGTCCTGCGCATCATTAATGAGCCGACGGCGGCGGCCTTGGCCTATGGGCTGGACATGAATGTCGGCAAGAAGATCGCGGTCTATGATCTGGGCGGCGGCACCTTCGATATTTCCGTGCTGGAAATCGGCGACGGTATTTTCGAGGTTAAGGCCACCAATGGGGACACCTTCCTTGGCGGTGAAGACTTTGACCTGCGCATCCTCGACTATCTGGCGGACGAGTTCAAAAAGGAATCCGGCGTTGATCTGCGCAAGGACAAGCTGGCCCTGCAGCGCCTGAAGGAAGAGGCCGAAAAGGCCAAGAAGGAGCTGTCCTTCACCACCCAATATGAAGTGAACCTGCCCTTCATCTCGATGAATGCGTCGGGTCCGTTGCACCTGAATGTCAAGATTACCCGCGCCAAGATGGAAGCCTTGGTTGAGGATCTGGTTGCCCGCACCATCGCGCCTTGCGAACAGGCCCTGAAAGACGCTGGCATCAAGAAGTCCGAGATTGACGAGGTCGTCCTGGTCGGCGGCATGACCCGCATGCCAAAGGTGGTTGAGGCGGTGAAGGCCTTTTTCGGTCGCGAACCCCATACCGGCGTGAACCCGGACGAGGTCGTGGCGCTTGGCGCTGCGGTCCAGGCCGGCGTGTTGCAGGGCGATGTCAAGGACGTGCTCTTGCTGGACGTCACGCCCCTGACGCTTGGCATTGAGACCCTCGGCGGCGTGTTTACGCCCCTGATCGAGCGCAATACCACCATCCCAACCAAGCGCAGCCAGGTGTTCTCGACCGCGGATGACAATCAAAGCGCCGTGACCATCCGCGTCTTCCAGGGCGAGCGGCCCATGGCGCAGGACAATAAGATGCTGGGCCAGTTTGATCTGGTCGGTATTCCGCCTGCGCCGCGCGGCGTGCCACAGGTCGAGGTGACCTTTGATATTGACGCCAATGGTATTGTGAATGTGCAGGCCAAGGACAAGGCGACCAATAAGGAACAATCGATCCGTATCCAGGCCAATGGCGGCCTGTCCGACGCTGATATCGAAAAAATGGTCAAGGAGGCGGAAGCCAATTCGGCCAATGATAAGAAGCGCAAGGAAACCGTTGAGGCCCGCAATCAGGGCGATGCCCTGATCCACTCGACCGAAAAGGCCATGATTGATCACGGCTCCAAGGTTGGCGCGGAGGACAAGGCGGCGATCGAGACGGCCATTGCCGAGCTTAAGACCGCGCTCGAAGGCGAAGACGCCGAGGACATTAAGGCCAAGACCCAGGTCTTGATGCAGGCCTCGATGAAGATGGGCGAGGCCATGTATGCCCAGGCCCCCGGCGGTGACGAGGATGAACACGCCCAGGCCGATGACGGGGTGGTGGATGCCGAGTTCGAAGAAGTCGACGGCGAAGACAAAAAATAGGCCAAACGCCTAGGCCATGGTTCGGCCCCGCATGCGCAAAGCGCCTGTGGGGCCAGGTTCCATTGCTCGAGGGTCAAGGCCTAATGACCGCAGCAGATGATTGACCCGTCGGTCAGTTGCGGGTTTATGGACGAAACGGGGTCAGGTACGGATATGGCGCGCGACTATTACGAAATTCTTGGCGTTGCCCGTCAGGCTGATGATGCAGCGCTAAAGGCCGCCTTTCGCAAGGCCGCCATGCAGCACCATCCCGACAAAAATCCAGGCTGCACGGAATCCGAAGGCCGTTTTAAGGAAGTGAATGAGGCCTATTCGGTCTTGTCGGATCCGCAAAAGCGCGCGGCCTATGACCGGTTTGGCCATGATGGCGTCAATGGCATGGGCGCCGGTGGCCGCGGTGGCGGCTTTAATGACGTCAATGATATCTTTAACGACGTGTTCGGCGATGTATTTGGCGACATGTTTGGCGGTGGTGGCGGCCGAGGCCGTAGCCAAGGCCCCGCGCGAGGCCAGGACCTGCGCTATGATTTAGAAATCTCGCTCGAGCAGGCCTATGCCAGTGCCGAGGTCGAGATCCGCGTGCCGTCGGCCATTAGCTGTGAGGTTTGCGACGGCTCCGGCGCCAAGCGCGGCACCAGCCCCACCACCTGCGGCACTTGCGGCGGGGCGGGGCGTGTGCGGGCAACCCAGGGCTTTTTTGCGGTCGAGCGGACCTGTCCGCGCTGCGGCGGTGCAGGCCGGGTAATTGCTGATCCGTGCCAGACCTGTCAGGGCCATGGCCAGGTGCGCAAGGAGCGCACCCTGCAGGTGCGTATTCCGGCCGGGGTCGATGAGGGCTCGCGCATTCGTCTGGCCGGTGAGGGCGATGCCGGTGCGCGCGGTGGGCCAAGGGGCGATCTTTACATCTTCCTGTCGGTCCAGCCGCATGAACTGTTTGAACGCGACGGGCTAGACATCCTGTGTTCAGTGCCCGTGCCCATGACCACAGCGGCGCTGGGCGGCGAGATCGAGGCCCCGTGCCTTAAGGCCGATGACGCGCCGGGCAGCGCGTCGAAAATTTCGGTTAAGGTGCCTGAGGGTTCGCAAACCGGGCGCACGGTCCGGCTCAAGGGCAAGGGCATGCCGTCCTTGCGTTCGCGCGAACGCGGCGATCTGGTGGTTGAGCTGTTTGTCGAGACCCCGACCAAGCTCAATGGGCGTCAAAAAGAACTGATGCGCGAACTGGCCAAGTCCTGCGACGAGGGCCAACACCCCCAGACCAGCAATTTCTTCAAAAAAGCCAAGCGCTTTTGGGCCGCGGTGACCAGCGAGGCCTAGAGGGCCTCGTAAACGCCCCGCTCAAACGCTCCAAACACCTCCAAAACCTTGGGGTCGGCAAAGGGCAATAGCTGGCTCATAAACACGCCCGCGACCTGGCGTTCAATGTCCACCCAGTAATAGGTATTGGCCAGACCTGCCCAGGCCAGGCTGCCTGCGCTGCGGCCATTGGGACCGGTGGTGGGATTGATGGCCAGGCCAAGGCCCCAGGCTGGAGCCTCCAGGCCCAAGGCGGCACCAACATCCAGATCATGGGTGAGAAACGGCATGGTGCTGCTCAGGCGGCGCAGGGGCACATCGCCCTTATGGTTCTGCGACAACAGGCCCAAGCTGGCCGGTGTCAAGATTAGTGTGCCATTCGCCGCCGTGCCGCCATCCAAAATCATATGCAAAAACCGCAAATAATCGCTGGCCGTGCTGTAAAGCCCGCCGCCGCCACCCCAAAACTCCGGTGTCGGATTAATCGGTAGGCTAAAGGCCATCAGGTCGCCGGTTGGCGTTCGGGCTGCCATGCCAGCTAGCTTTGTCTGCATAGTGTCATGGGGCAAAAAGGCTGTGTCGGTCATGCCCAGCGGCGCGGTAATGTGATCGCGCACATAGACATCCAGCGCCTTGCCACTGACCGCCTCGATCACCTGGCCTGCCCAGTCTATGCCAATCCCGTATTCCCAAGCCGTGCCCGGATCAAAGGCCAGCGGCAGCTGGAGGGCGGCCTTCAAGCCCGTGCCCAGTCCGGGTATGCCTTGGTCTTGCACATAGCGGCCCAGATCGGCATTCCACATGTCATAGCCAAGGCCTGATGTGTGGCTAAGCAATTGGCGCAGGGTGATCGGCCCCTTGGCCGGGCGCAATATGGCTTGGCCCTTGGTATCAAAGCCTTCCAGCACCTTTGGCGCGGCCAGGGCCTCGATCAGGTCGCCAAGGTCTTGGTCCAGAGCGATCAAGCCCTGTTCGACCAGTTGTAGCGCCGCCACTGTGGTCACGGCCTTGGTCATGGAGGCAATGAAAAACACCTGATCGGTGGCCATGGCCTCGGTCTGGGCCGGGCCGCGCTGGCCATAGGCACCGCTAAACACGGTCTGGCCCTTATGGCTGGCCATGGCGACAAAGCCGGGCAGGCCGGGGGTCTGGGCAAGGCCTGATAGGGTCTTGTTTATTGCGGACATTGCGGGTCCCTCTGGCTCACCGGCAGACCTGATCCGGTGCGGCCATAGCCTTTCAGAGTGGCCCGCTCAGCGCAAGCCTTGGTGCGTTCAAATTCTGGATGCAGTTAACCGCTCGGTACCCTAGTCTGCCGCGCATGATTGCCCCAGAACCCGCGATTCTAAGCCTGACCCCTGCCGCCGACACGACGCCGGTCATGGCGCAGTTTTTTGAGGCCAAGTCGCGCCAGCCCGATGCGTTGGTGTTTTTCCGCATGGGCGATTTTTACGAGCTATTCTTTGACGATGCGGTCAAGGCGGCCGAGGCCTTGGGCATTGCCCTGACCAAGCGCGGCAGCCATGGCGGCGCGCCCATTCCGATGTGCGGCGTGCCCGTCCATGCCTCCGAAGCCTATCTGGCCAAGCTGATCCGCTCTGGCTTTAAGGTTGCGGTCTGTGAGCAGATGGAAGACCCGGCCGAGGCGCGCAAGCGGGGCTATAAATCCATTGTTCGGCGCGATGTGGTGCGGGTGGTGACCCCAGGTACCCTGACCGAAGACGGCTTGCTTGATGCGCGCGGCGCCAATCGTCTGGCCGCGATTTCGGTGCGGGCAGGCCAGGCGGCTGTGGCCAGTCTTGAACTATCGACTGGTGATGTTGAGGCCATGGTCACGACGCGCGAAGGCCTGGCCGCAAGCCTCGCTGCCTTGCAGCCTTCGGAAATTCTTGTCCCAGACCGTTTGTTTGCCGATGAGATGGTGGCGGCCGCGCTCAAGACCTTGACCGGGCTTGTCCAGCCCATGGCCTCGGCGCTGGCTGAGCCCCAGGCCTCGGAAATGCGGTTGAAGCGGCTCTATGGCGTCGACACACTGGACGGGTTTGGCGCCCTAACGGGGGCGGAAATCTCGGCGCTCGGTTTAATCGCGGCGCATTTGGAGACCACCCAGGCGGGCAAGGTTCCAGCCCTTCGCCCGCCGCGCCGGGCCGGGGCATCGGACATTATGGCCATTGATCCGGCTACCCGGTTTAGCCTTGAGATTGACCGAACCCAGTCGGGCGGGCGCGAGGGCACCTTGCTGGCGGCGATTGATCGGACCGTCACGGCGGGCGGCGCGCGGTTATTATCGGCTAGGCTTGGACGCCCGCTCCTAGATCCCGCGGCGATTGGCGCAAGGCTGGATGCGGTGGACTGGTTTATGGCCCACAGGTCCTTGCGCGCCCGCCTGCGCGACCGGCTCAAGGGTTCAGCCGACATGGCACGGGCGCTTTCACGGCTGGCGCTTGGTCGCGGCGGCCCGCGCGATCTTGGCGCCCTGCGCGATGGCTTAAAGGCCGGAGAACTGATGGTGGCCGAGGTCCTGACCAGCCGCGGCGCTGATGGTTTAGAGCCGCCGCCGCACGAACTGGCCAGCGCACTTGACGCCTTAACCCCCTCCCTGTCGCCTGAGCTTGCGCGGTTTTTAGCGACACTAAGCCAGGGTCTGGGCGCGGACCTGCCGGCCCAGGCGCGCGATGGCGGTTTTGTTGCACTGGGCACGCGGCCAGAGCTGGACCAGACCCGCGCGCTACGTGACGATAGCCGCCGGGTGGTCGCTAGCCTAGAGCAGGCCCTAGCCGCCGAGACCGGCGTGGCGCTCAAGATCAAGCATAATGCCGTGCTGGGCTATTTTGTCGAGGTCACGGCCAAGCAGGCCGACGTGCTGTTCCAGCCGCCCTGGAATACCCGCTTTATTCATCGCCAAACCCTGGCCAATCAGGTGCGGTTCATTACGACTGACCTTGCCGAATTGGATGCCAAGATTGCCCAGGCCGGTGAACGCGCCTTGGCGATTGAGGTCCAGACCTTTGAGCTGTGGCGTGCCGAGGCTCAGGCCCTTGCCACCCTAATCCTTGCCGCGGCTGAGGCCTGTGCCCAGATCGATGTGGCTGCTAGCCTTGCCCAATGGGCCGATGATGTCGGGGCCGTTCGGCCTTTAATCGATCAGAGCCTAGTGTTTGAAGCCATTGGAGCGCGCCATCCGGTGGTCGAGGCTGCCGTTAAGCGCCAGGGCCAACCCTATACGCCCAATGACTGCCAGCTCGATGGTTCGGGCCTGGGCGGTGTGCGGCTGGCTGTGGTGACAGGGCCAAACATGGCCGGCAAATCCACCTTCTTAAGGCAAAATGCCCTGCTTGCTGTTCTGGCCCAGGCTGGATCCTTTGTGCCGGCCGTGTCTTTGCGGCTTGGCGTGGTGGACCGCCTGTTTAGCCGGGTTGGGGCTGGCGATGATCTGGCCCGGGGCCGGTCCACCTTTATGACCGAAATGGTCGAGACCGCCGCTATTCTGACCCAGGCCACGCCGCAGTCCTTGGTTATTCTCGACGAGATTGGCCGCGGCACCGCCACCTATGACGGCCTTGCCATTGCCTGGGCCTGTATTGAGGCCCTGCACGATGTGAACCGCTGCCGCGCCCTGTTTGCCACCCATTATCACGAGCTTGCCCAGCTGGAGACGAGGCTGGCCAGTGTCGGAAACCTGTCTTTGCGGGCCAAGGAATGGAATGGCGATCTGGTGTTTTTGCATGAGGCTCAGCCAGGTCCCGCGGACCGGTCTTATGGCGTTCAGGTCGCCAAGCTGGCGGGGGTGCCAGCCGCCGTCGTGGCGCGCGCCCGCGAGGTCTTGCAAAGGCTTGAAAATGAGGCCGCCGCCCCGGCGCGGCTTGATGACCTGCCGCTGTTTGCCCAGGTCCTGCCTGATTCGCCGACGAGGTCAGAGACCGGTTTAGAATTGGCCCTGTGCGCCCTTGACCTAGATGGTATGTCGCCGAGAGAGGCTATGGACGCACTTTATCATTTAAAAACAATATATAACGCAGAAAAATAGTATTGCTTAAATAATAGTGATTGTTACTTAAACAATTAATTCTTTTAACTTGTAATTAACCCTAATAAATCATTCTGTGGTGAGGCAAAACGCCGCCCATATCAAAATGATATTATAAATTACTCAAAATGGGTGAGAACATGCCGTCCAATTATTCCGTCAATACCAATGCGTCAGCCTTACTGACTCTGCAAAACCTAAACACGACCAGTCGAGATTTGACCGAGACGCAGAAAAAGGTCAGTTCGGGCAAGAAGATCGATACGCCGCGGGATAATGGCGCGATATGGTCTATCGCCCAGAACCAGTCCTCAATTGCGAACGCGCTGAATGCCGTTACGGACTCGTTGGATCGGGGTAAGTCGACTGTGGATGTTGCCTTGGCGGCAGGGCAAAACATTTCCGACTATCTCAATCAGATGCGCACGAAAATACTCGCAGCAACCGACGCCTCGCTCGATTCGGTATCTCGAAAAAATCTGAACGAGGAATTCAAGGTCTTAAGGGATGCCGTTGCCAATGCGGTGGCGAGCGCTGAGTTCAATGGCTATAATATCATAAAATCCGGCGGTGTATCCTATACGGCCTTGGCGGGCGCGGACGGTGCAAGGGTCCTGACCATTACCGCCTTGAGCCTAGCGCTCGGTGGAAGCAATGTGACCGTTACCGCCACAGAGACGATTGGAACCGTAGCAACGGCAACGGATGCCTTAGCTAGGGTGGTGGCCTCTATCCAAAATGTGAACCAGGGCTTGGCTCGTATGGGCGCGCAAGCCCGGCAGATTGACAATCAGAATATTTTTGTCAGCAAGCTCAAGGATGCACTCGATACGGGGGTTGCTAACCTTGTTGATGCCGACCTCGCCAAGGAAAGCGCACGCCTACAAGCGCTCCAGGTCAAGCAAAGTCTGGGCATTCAGGCTCTTGGTATTGCAAACTCATCGGTTAATGTTTTGGGCTCCCTATTTAGACAGTAATTATTGATATAAATCATATTATATTTAGTAGTTATAATTATTATATAATTTAATTCCTTTTTAAGGGAGTCAAGTTTAAAAAGCCTCTGCGGCAAAATGCAGCAAAGTATCAAAAAGATACTTATAGTTCTCAAAGTGGAGCAAGATTATGGGTTTGAATTACTCTGTTAATACCAATGCAAGTGCCCTGATTGCGTTGCAGGCTCTGAACGAAACCAGTCGGGATCTTCAAGTCACCCAGAACCGGATCAATACCGGTAGAAAAGTCGAGACGTCCAAGGATAATGGCGCGATCTGGGCGATTGCTAAGAACCAGTCGTCCACGGCAAATGCACTGGATGCGGTCACGGACTCACTAGACCGCGGTAAATCAACGGTCGATGTTGCCTTGGCCGCCGCTGCGACCATCACAGATACGCTAGACCAGATGCGTCAAAAAGCGCTGGCGGCGTCCGAAACCAGCCTTGATACCGCGTCACGCACCAATCTGAACACCGAATACAAGGTGCTCCGGGACACGATCAATCAGGTGGTCTCGACCGCTGAGTTCAATGGCTATAATCTGATCAAGTCGGGTGCAGCCGCGTTTAAGGCCTTGTCAACCGATGACGCGACCAAATCCATGACGATTTCAGCGTTTAGTCTGAATATTAATGCCGCTGGCACCGGCACGATCACGATCAAGACCACCAGTGTCATTGCGACTGCCTCTGCAGCCGCAACCGAATTGGCCACCATTAAGAGCAGTATTACCGCGGTCAATACGGCCATTGCTCAGATGGGTGCCCAGGCCCGGCGTCTCGATAACCAGAACGTGTTTATCAAAAAGCTGAAAGACGCCCTCGAAGCGGGTGTCGGCAATCTGGTCGATGCCGATTTGGCGCGGGAAAGTGCAAGGCTTACGGCCCTGCAAACCAAGCAACAACTGGGCACCCAGGCCCTGTCGATTGCAAACCAGAGCACGGCGATCTTGGCGAGCCTGTTCCGTTAAGGCTCAGGCCGAAGCGCTGCCTATTTGGCGCTTCTACAGCTATAAGTATCTTGGGGAGGCGAAGACATTCGCCTCCCCATCTTGTTTAGTCATTTCGGTGGGCAAGCGGCTAGACCTGGCCTAGGCTGGGCGGTGTTACTCTTGCTGAATCGAGCCCCTACCCATGCCGCCCCGGCTACGCCCCACGCGCCTTGAATATGTTGTTGATGGCCATCGCCTGCGCGCACAATTGTCAGCGGCGGCGCTGGATGCCTTGGGCAATGAGGTCGAGCAGCGCAAACGGGCGCTGGATATCCTCAAATCGGCCCTGTTTCGCGGCCGTATGATCGCCAAGGAGCGGCTGGAAAGCGGGGCGGGCGGGATTGAGACGGCAAGACTTCTGTCTGGCGTGACCGACGAGGTGGTCTGCGCCCTGTTTGATTTCACCACCACCCATGTGTTTCGCGCCCGCAACCCAACCGAGGGCGAGCGTTTGGCCTTGCTTGCGGTTGGCGGCTATGGCCGGGGAGCCTTGGCGCCATTTTCCGATCTCGACCTGTTGTTTTTACGGCCCTATAAGCAGACCGCCTATGCCGAGAGCGTGATCGAATTCATGCTCTATGCCTTGTGGGACCTTGGCTTCAAGGTCGGCCATGCCTCGCGCACGGTTGAGGAATGCATCAAGCTATCGCGCGAAGATTTTACCATCCGCACGTCGCTTTTGGAGGGCCGCCGCCTGACCGGCGATGAGCGGCTGGTCGAGGAATTGCGCGCACGGTTTCGAGCTGAGGTGGTCAAGGGCACAGGCGCGGAATTTGTCGCGGCCAAGCTGAAAGAACGCGATGAGCGCCATCACCGCGCCGGGGCTTCGCGCTATCTGGTCGAGCCCAATGTCAAGGAAGGCAAGGGCGCGTTGCGCGACCTGCACACCCTGTTCTGGATCGCGCAATATCTGCATCCAGCCGAGCATGTCGACGGCGTGGTCAAGCTGGACTTTTTTGAAAAGCGCGAGGTGCGGGCCTTTATCCGCGCCTTTGACTTCTTATGGGCGGTGCGCAGCCATCTGCATTTTGTGACAGGCCGGGCCGAGGAGCGCCTGACCTTTGATCTTCAGCCCGAGATTGCTCGGCGTATGGGCTATGGCGACCGGGGCGATGCGCCCGCGGTCGAGCGTTTCATGCGTCGCTATTTCCTGATCGCCAAGGAGGTCGGGGCCCTGACCCGCACCTTCTGCGCGCAACTGGAATCTGAGGAATCCAAGCGCCAGCCCCAGGGTCTGTCGCGGTTCTTGCCGGGGGCAAAAAAGGCCGGTCGCAAGGCCCTGGATGCGCCAGGCTTTTTGGTTGATGGCGGGCGATTGACCGTAGAGGGCGTCTCGACCTTTGAGCAAGACCCGGTCAATATTTTGCGCCTGTTTGAGATTGCCGATCAGCGCGATCTGGACCTGCATCCTGATGCCTTTACCGCCCTGACCCGGACCTTGCACCTCATTACCTCAAAACTGCGGCGCGATCCGGAAGCCACCAAGGCGTTTTTGAGCGTTTTGGCGCGCAGCAAACGCACTTATCGCACCCTCACCTTGATGAATGAGGCCGGAGTGCTGGGCCGGTTCATTCCCGAATTTGGCCGTATCGTCGCCCAGATGCAGTTCAATATGTATCATTCCTATACGGTGGATGAGCACACGCTGCGCGCGGTCGGCGTGATTGGCGATATTGCCGCAGGGCGGCTCGGCGAGGATCACCCTCTGGCCTTGAGCATATGGCCCCTAATCGAGGATCGCGAGGCCCTGTTCTTGGCCATGCTCTTGCACGATACCGGCAAGGGCGGCGAAGGCGGGCAGGAAAAGGCCGGGGCCCGCGCGGCGCGCTCGGCTTGCGAACGGCTAGGCCTTGAGCGCGAACGCATTGAGCTGATTGCCTGGCTGGTCGAGCATCATCTGGTCATGAGTGATTTTGCGCAAAAGCGCGATATTGGCGATCCGCGCACCGTAACCGCCTTTGCCAAGATTATGGAAAATCCCGAGCGGATGCGGCTCTTGCTAATCCTGACCGTGGCCGATATTCGCGCCGTGGGGCCAGGGGTCTGGAACGGCTGGAAGGGCCAGCTGATGCGTGAGCTTTTCAGCGCAACAGAGGCCGTATTCCGCGGCGGGCGCGGTTCCGATCCGACCGCCTCGGTCCTTCGCCAACAGCATGGCGCGGCCGATCTGGTGCGCAGCCAATTGATCACCGCCGATCCCGCGCTTGAGCCCTGGGTAGCGGGCATGGAGGATGCCTATTTTGCCGGCTTTTCCAGTGAGGATTACACCGTCCATGCAAGGCTGGGTCTAAGGGCGGCCGAGCAGGGCGGGGCTGCAGCCAATGCGCGGATTATAGCGGGTCGAAACGCCGCTGAAATCACGGTAGCGGCGGCGGACCGCCGGGGCCTGTTCGCCGATCTCGCCCAGGTCATGGCCAGTCTGGGTGCCAATGTGGTTGGGGCCAGGGTCTATACTTCGCGGGCGGGTCAGGCGCTGGATGTGTTTTATGTCCAGGATATGGGCGGCAGTCCGTTTGGCTGTGACAATGCACGAAACCTAGACCGGTTGGTGACCTTGCTGGAGGCCGCCGCGCGCGGCGAGGCGCCAGCGATTGAGGCCAGGGTGAGGGCCGAACTGGGCCGAGCCGCTGCCTTTTCGATCTCGGCCTCAGTCGTAATCGATAATGACGCCTCGGAGGAATCGACCGTGATCGAGGCCTCGGGCCGCGACCGGCCGGGCCTGCTAGCAGACCTATCGCGCGCCTTGGCTCAGGCCGGGCTATCGATCCAATCGGCGCATATTGATGCCTATGGCGAGCGCGCCATTGACGCCTTCTATGTCCATGATTCCGACGGGCAAAAACTGATCGATGCCAAGGCCTTGCAGACCCTGAAATCGGCGCTTCTGCTGGTGTTGGAAGAAGATGAGGCTGGGGCCCAGATCAAGGGACGCTTAAGGCTGCAGAGGGCGCGGGCCAGTGTTGGGCGCTAGGTTTGGCATTGTGTTGTGCTTGACCCCAGTCAGGTCAAGGTCTAGGCCCGGCGCGTGACCCAGACCTTGATCCCGCCGACCCCCTCCGAGCCCAAGTCCGGTTCAGCCCCCAAGGCTGGCCAAAGCTTGATGCGCTCGTCTCTAGTCTATTCAGCCCTGACCTTGGTCAGCCGGTTTATGGGTCTGGCGCGTGATCTGGTGGTCACGGCCCGCATTGGTGCCAGCGCGACCATAGCTGGCGATGCCTATGCCACGGCGCTTGCCTTTCCAAACCTGTTTCGCCGGATCTTTGCCGAGGGCGCGTTTGCCGCAGCCTTTGTGCCGGCCTATTCCAAGTCCCTGACCGAGGATGGCGAAGAGATTGCCGATCGGCTGGCGGCGGATGCCATGGCGTCCTTGGCTGCGGCCACCATTGTCCTGACCATTGTCGCCCAATTGGCCATGCCCTGGCTGATGATTGCGATGAACCCGGGCTATGTTGCCGATCCCGTCAAGTTCAAGCTGTCTGTGCTCTTGACCCAGTTGGCCATGCCCTATCTGCCCTGTATGGCGATCACGGCGCATTTGTCGGGGGTCTTGAATGCGCGCGGCCGGTTTATCCTCTCGGCCGCAGCCCCGACCTTGCTTAACCTGATGATGCTGGTCTTTGTCCTGCCCCAGCATGAGGCGCGGGCGGCAGCGACCTGGGCAATCTATGGTGTGGTGGTGTCGGGCGTGGCTCAGTCCGCCCTTCTGACCTGGGGTGTACGCAAGTCCGGAGCCCAGGTGCATTGGCGCCTGCCGCGCCTGACGCCAGAGATTCGTAAGCTTTTAGTCTTGGCCGTGCCCGGCGCGATTGCGGCCAGCGCCACCCAGATCAATATTTTTATCTCGGGCAATCTGGTCTCCAGCGTCAATGGCGCACGCAACTGGCTCAGTGTTGCGGACCGCCTTTATCAGTTGCCCTTGGGCCTGGTTGGGGTGGCGATCGGGGTCGCCCTCTTGCCGCGCCTGTCGCGCGCCGTGCATGCAGGCGACAAGGCCGACGCGCAAAGTGCCATGGATGAGGGCATTGTTCTGGCTTTGGCCTTTTGCCTGCCTGCAGCGGCAGCCCTGGTGGCCATGCCCTATTTTCTGATTGATGGCCTGTTCACGCGCGGCCTGTTCACGGCCTATGACTCGCACGAAACCGCCAAGACCCTGCTGCAATATGGTTGGGGGGTTCCAGCCTTTGTGCTCACCCGTATCCTGTCGCCAGCGTTTTTTGCACGGCAAGATACGCGCGGCCCCATGACCTTTGCCCTAGCCTCGGTGACGGCCAATGTGGTGCTCGGCATTATTCTGTTTCGGCTGGTCGGGGTGCAGGGCATTGCGGCGGCAACGAGTGCGGCGGCCTGGCTGAATGTCGCCTTGATGGTCTCT
The DNA here is from genome assembly GCA_947452365.1 of Caulobacteraceae bacterium. Taxonomy (GTDB): domain Bacteria; phylum Pseudomonadota; class Alphaproteobacteria; order Caulobacterales; family Caulobacteraceae; genus CAISGS01. The sequence goes on along the minus strand of CANGCO010000027.1, from coordinate 13,988 downwards.
GCGCTTGCCCGGCGCAAGGTCTATAGGCCAAGCCTTGCGGCCTGGAGCCGGATTGGCAAGATCATGCTGGCGACCTTGACCATTGGCCTCGTCATGGCGGCAGCCTCGCATTGGCGCCCCATGGTCGAGGCCCCGTTCGAGTTTGTCCAGCTAACCATTGGCACCACCAAGGCCCTGGGCGCCAAGGAACTGGCGGTCCTGTCTGTCGTGGCCCTGGCTGGCGGGCTTTATCCTTTGGCCTTGTTTGGCTTTGGTGGTCTGACCCTAGCTGAGGTAAAAGGCGCATTGAAGCGGCCCGCCAAGTCTGAGGCGGATACCGCGCCCCCGATCGATCTAGATTAGAGCCAAGCCCTGATGACCGAACCTGAATCTACTGCAGCCCCTGTTCCCGCCTATACCGGCCCAAGCCGGGTCTTGTCGGGGGTCCAGCCTTCCGGTGCCCTGCATCTTGGCAATTATCTGGGGGCCCTGACCAAATTTGTCGCCCTGCAGGACCAGACCGAGTGCTTTTTCTGCGTGGTTGATCTGCATGCCATCACGGTTTGGCAGGACCCGGCCAAGCTGACCGCCCAAACCCGCGAGATTGCGGCGGCCTATCTGGCGGCAGGCGTTGATCCGGCCAAGGCCGCGATCTTTCCGCAATCGGCTGTGCGCGCCCATGCGGAGCTAGCCTGGATCTTTAACTGCGTCGCCCGGCTCGGCTGGCTGGACCGCATGACCCAGTTCAAGGAAAAATCCGGCAAGCATAAGGAACGCTCCAGCGTCGGGCTCTATACCTATCCCGTGCTCCAGGCCGCCGATATTCTAGTCTATAAGGCCACACAGGTGCCGGTTGGCGAGGACCAAAAACAGCATTTGGAGCTGACCCGCGACATAGCCGCCAAGTTCAATAATGACTTTTCCGCGCCTGGCTTTTTCCCCCTAACCGAGCCCCTGATCGAGGGGCCGGGCGCGCGGGTCATGAGCCTGCGCGACGGGGCGGCCAAGATGAGCAAGTCCGACCCGTCCGATAATAGCCGCATTAATCTGATGGATGATGCCGACGCCATTGCCCAAAAAATCCGCCGGGCCAAGACCGATCCTGAGCCCTTGCCCGAAGGCCTTGAAGATCTAAAACCCCGGCCCGAGGCCGATAATCTGGTGGGTATTTATGCGGCGCTTGCCGGCGTGACCAAGGCCGAGGTGTTGTTGCAATATGGCGGCCGCGGCTTTGGCGATTTCAAGCCCGCCTTGGCCGACTTGGCCGTGGCGGTCATGGGCCCAATTGGTGAGCGCATGCGCCGCTTAATGGATGACCCTGCCGAGATCGATAAGGTTTTGCGCGCCGGGGCCGAGCGCGCCCAGGCCGTGGCCGAGCCGGTCATTGAAGAAACCAAGCGCCTAGTCGGGTTCTGGCCCGGCTAGGCAATTTGCAGTTTTAAACGGAGATCGTCATGATTAAGGCCCTTGTCCTAGCCGCGCTTTTGGTCGCCAGCCCTGTCCTAGCCCAGGCCCATGAGGTCAAGGCCGGGGACCTGACGCTCAAGCACCCACATATGCGCGCCTCTATGGGCATGTCGCCGACGACGGCGGGTTATGTCGTGATTGAAAATGGCGGCAATAGCGATGAGCGGCTGGTCTCGGCGGCCTGCGCCTGCGCCAAGATGGTCATGATCCACCAGACCGAGATCAAGAACGCCATGGCCTCGATGAAGGCCTTAGATGGCCTAAACATTCCAGCTGGCGGCACGGCCCAACTGGCCCCCGGCGGCGCGCATCTGATGATTATGGGGCTAAAAGCGCCGGTTAAGGCTGGCACCATAGTCAATATGACCCTGACCTTTGCCAAGGCTGGCAGCGTCACGGTGCCGTTCATGGTGATGGACAAGGCGGGCGGCGATATGGGCGGTATGCCCGGCATGGATCATCAGCCGCACTAGGTCGCCAAGCTTTTACTTGCAGGGGCCGCCCATGCCCGGCACCTTGGCGGCATGAGCACGCGCAAGTTCTTGGTCATAGCCGATGATAGCCCCGAGTTTTCGGCGGCGCTGCACTATGCCTGCCGCCGAGCGCGATCGACGGGGGGTAGGGTCGCTTTGTTAAGGGTTTTGGAACCGGCAGAATTTGAACACTGGTCGGGCGTGCGCGACGAGATGCAGCGCCAGTTGCGGGCCGAGGCCGAGGCGGTTTTGCAACGTATGGCCGGTCAGGTCATGGCCGATCTGGGACAATCGCCCGAATTTATCATTATGGAGCATGGGGACACCAAGGCTGCGATCCGCGCCGCTGTCGCTGCTGATCCCGACATCAAGATTCTGATATTGGCCGCTGCTGCTGGCGGGCGTGATCCTGGCCCGCTTGTGGCCTCGATTGCCCGCGATGGCGTGTCCTGGGGAGCGCGCAAGATCCCTGTGACCGTGGTTCCGGGCGATCTGACGCGTGAACAAATCGATGATCTGGCCTGAAGCGGTTGTGTTTGCCGCCTCATAAGGCCAAGTAAGCCCTATCGATCCTGCAGCCTTAAGGGCCCGCCATGTTTATCCAGACTGAAGCCACGCCAAATCCCGATGTTTTGAAATTCCTGCCCGGTCGCGATGTGCTAGGACAGGGCACGCGCGAATTTCGCACACCCGCCGAGGCGCAAGCCTCGCCGCTGGCCATGGCGATTTTTGATCTGGACGGGGTGGGCCGGGTATTTTTTGGCCCCGATTTTGTCACCGTCACCAAGACCCAGACCCTCGACTGGCCCCAGCTTAAAGCGCCCGTCTTGGCTGCGATTATGGAGCATTTCACCTCCAATGCGCCCTTACTGTTTGAGGGTGGTGAGGCGGCTGGCCATGATGCGGATGTCTATGAGGGCGAGGTTGCCCAGATTGTGGCCGAGATTAAGGACCTGCTCGATACGCGTATTCGCCCCGCTGTGGCCCAGGATGGCGGGGATATCTTGTTTAACCGGTTTGATGCCGGCACGGGCGTGGTCTGGCTGCATATGCGCGGAGCCTGTGCGGGCTGTCCATCGTCCTCGGCGACCCTGAAATCGGGGGTCGAGAATATGCTCAAACACTATGTGCCCGAAGTCACCCGCGTCGAACAAGCGCTCTAGTTCAGGATCTCGCCACCATGTCGCAGCCTTTAAATGATCAAGCCCTTGATCAGGCCTTCCGCACTGCTCGGTCGGTCAATTTCTGGACCAAGGCTAAGGTTTCGGACGATTTGTTGCGTCAGCTCTATGATCTGGCCAAGTTTGGCGCCACCTCGGCCAATGCCTCGCCTGCAAGGTTTGTGTTTGTCTCGACGCCGCAGGCTAAGGCCCGGCTGGAGCCCTTATTGTCAGAGGGCAATCGCGCCAAGTCCATGGCCGCGCCCGTGACTGTGATTATCGGCCATGATCTGAACTTTGCTGAGCAGATGCCAAAACTGTTTCCATCCAACCCGGATGCCCGCCACTGGTTCAGCGCGCCGGGGGTCACCGAGACCACGGCCATGCGCAATGGCACCCTGCAAGGGGCCTATCTGATGCTGGCGGCCCGGATGCTGGGGCTCGATTGCGGGCCCATGTCGGGCTTTGACAATGCCGGGATTGATGCAGAGTTTTTTGCCGGTACCCAGATCAAGTCCAATTTCCTGTGCAATCTCGGCTATGGCTCCGATGAGAACGTGTTCCCGCGCTCACCGCGTCTGGACTTTGAGGAAGCATGCCAGATCGTCTGACGGTGCTGGCGCTGGATACGGCGCAAAATGCCTGCAGCGTGGCTGTGGTCAGGGGCAGCTTGGTACTGGCCGCGGCGTCAGAGCCCATGGTGCGTGGGCATCAAGAGCGGCTGGCCCTCATGGTGCAAGAGGTCCTGGCCAAGGCGGGTCTGGCCTTTGCTGAGCTTGATCGGATTGGCGTCACGGTAGGACCTGGCTCCTTTACCGGCCTTCGGGTCGGCATGGCCTTTGCCAAGGGCCTGGCGCTTGTGCTGGCTAAGCCCTGTATCGGCATAGGCTGCCTGCCTGCCCTGGCCGCATCGGCGCAGGATGCGGGCTTGGTCGCGGCCATAATCGATGCGCGGCGCGATCAGGTCTATTTGCAGATCTTTGCAGATGGCGAGGCCCTAATGGCACCCGATGCGGTGTCGCTTGGGGTGGCTGCCGCGCGCCTAGCCGAGCTGTGGAACGGCGGGCCGGTCACGATCATTGGCCCAGGGGCCGCCTTGCTGGACGGTGTGATCAAGGGCGCGAGGATCTTGGTGTGCGAGGCTGCCGATCCAGTGGCGCTGGCGCGGCTGGCCAGCAGAGCTGAAATCAGCCCGCCTCGGCCGCTTTATCTGCGCGCGCCCGATGCCAAGCTGCCGGGCGGCCTTGTGCCGGATTTTGCGTTTTGAGCCCTGATCGGCCCAAAGGCGCCCTTCGCCTAGCCTCGCCCAAGGATGCCCAGAGCTTGGCCGCCCTGCATGGCCGGGCATTTGATGATCCCTGGCCTGTGATCATGATTGCCGATCTTTTGGATGGTGAGGGCATGATTGCCCTGGTCTGGGAGCAGGGCGAGACGGCGCGGGGCTTTGTCCTGGCGCGTGTGGTGGTCGATGAGGCCGAAATCTTGACCCTTGCCGTTGATCCGGCCAGCCGCCGGGCCGGGGTGGGGGCAGCCTTGCTGGCAAGGGCCATTGATCTGGCCACTGCACGCGGGGCGGAGGCGCTATTTCTAGAAGTGGCGGTGGATAATCTGGCCGCGCTTGGCCTTTATGACCGACACGGCTTTGCCAAGGTCGGCCGCCGCCGCGCCTATTATACCCATGCCGATGGCCATGCGATTGACGCCTTGGTTTTGCGACGCAACCTTAACAAGTCCGCCATTTAGGCCTATAGCAGGGGGCAGGATTACCCAAGGGCGGATGGGCGTTTTGGATCGCATTGAAAAACTCTGTATCGACAAGGGTATGCGCATGACCGACCAGCGTCGGGTGGTGGCGCGGATCTTGTCTGACGCTAGTGATCATCCCGATGTCGAGGAGCTGTATCGCCGCGCCTCTTTGGTTGACCCCAATATCTCGATTGCCACGGTCTATCGCACAGTACGCCTGTTCGAAGAGGCGGGAATTATTGCCAGACATGATTTCCGAGACGGCCGCTCGCGCTATGAAGAAGCGCCGCAAGACCATCATGACCATCTGATCGATATGAAGACCGGCAAGGTCGTCGAATTTATGGATGAAGAGATCGAGCAGCTGCAAGCGGCCATTGCCCGTCGCCTAGGCTACCGCCTGATTGATCACAGGCTGGAGCTTTATGGCGTGCCCCTTGAGGCGGAGGAGGGGTGAAGACCTGCGGCCAAGCTTGCCAGCAAGGCTGCGTGACCCCATAAACCCCCCATGACCGATCTTCCCGCGCAAAAACTTCTCTATATCAAGACCTATGGCTGTCAGATGAATGTCTATGACAGCGAGCGAATGACCGATATCCTGCGCCCCTTGGGCTATGGCGTCACCGAGACGCCGGAAAACGCCGATCTGGTCGTGCTCAATACCTGCCATATCCGCGAAAAAGCCACTGAAAAGGTCTATTCTGAGCTCGGCGTCCTGCGCCGCCTTAAAGAAGACAAGGCCTCAAGCGGTGGCCAGATGACCATTGCCGTGGCCGGGTGTGTGGCCCAGGCTGAGGGCTCGGAGATCATGCGTCGTCAAAGCGCGGTGGATTTTGTGCTGGGGCCGCAGTCCTATCACCGTCTGCCTGAAATGATTGCCCGCGCCCATCGGGCCTCGGGCGAGGTGCTGGCCGCTGATTTTGCCGCTGATGAAAAATTCGATGCCTTGCCGCTGGAACGCCAACCCGGGGGCGTTACGGCCTTTTTGACCGTGCAGGAAGGCTGCGACAAGTTTTGCACCTTTTGTGTGGTGCCCTATACGCGCGGCGCGGAATATTCGCGCCCGGTTGAGGCAGTCCTGGCCGAGGCGAGGGGTCTGGCCGCTCAGGGCGTGCGCGAAATCACTCTACTGGGGCAAAACGTCAATGCCTATGGCGCAGGGCGTGAAGAGGGCGGACTTGCCGGTCTGGTTGAGCGCCTAGCCCAGATTTCCGGCCTTGACCGCATTCGCTATACGACCAGCCATCCGCGCGACATGGATGAAGCCCTGATTGCCGCCCATGGCACGCAAGCGGCCTTGATGCCCTATCTGCACCTGCCGGTTCAGTCGGGTTCGGACAAGATCTTGAAGGCCATGAACCGCGATCATACAGCAGCCGATTATCTGGCCCTGATTGAGCGCATCCGCGCCGCTCGGCCCGATATTGCCCTGTCGGGCGATTTCATTGTTGGGTTTCCGGGCGAGACCGAGGCTGATTTTGAGGCCACGCTCGATCTGGTGCGGGCGACCCGCTATGCCTCGGCCTTTACGTTCAAATATTCGCGCCGTCCGGGTACGCCCGCCTCTGGCATGGGCGCCCAGATCGATGAAGCGGTCAAGGATGAGCGACTGGCCAGGCTTAATGCCCTGCTTGAAGACCAGCAAAAGGCCTTTAATGCCGCCATGGTCGGGCGCACCGTGCCGGTCCTGATTGAGCGCGAGGGCCGCCATGCTGGCCAGATCCTTGGCCGCAGCCCCTATCTGCAAGCTGTCCATGCCGAGGGGCCAAAATCCCTGATTGGCCAGATTGTCCCCATACGGATTGAAGCCGCCGCGCGCATGAGCCTGAGCGGTGTTTTGGCAACGGTGCCGGCTTGACCCGTGTGATCGAAGACTTTGTTGCCATGCCCGATGCGATCTTGCAGGCCGTGTGCGGGGCCAATGCCCGCCATGCCGCCTTGATCGAGAATGCCTTTACGGTGCTGATCGAGACGCCCGGCGGCGGTCTGGCTGTGCGCGGCGCGGCCAAGGGCCTGGCCAGCGCCAAGGCTGTTTTGGACCTGCTGGCCGACCGAGCGGCATCGGGCGCGCAGGTGGCTGAAGCCGATGTGCGCCAAGCCATTGGCCAGATACGGGCGGGCGAAAAGCCAGGGGCTGCGCGGGCCATGCCGATGGGCCGGCGCGGCGTAGTGGCGGCCAAGACGGCGGCCCAGGCGCGTTATCTGGATCTTTTGGCCAGCCATGAACTGGTGTTTGGGGTGGGTCCCGCCGGAACCGGCAAGACCTATCTGGCCGTGGCCTATGGTGCCAATATGCTGCTGCGCGGCGAGGTCGACCGACTGGTTGTGACCCGGCCCGCCGTTGAAGCGGGCGAGCGTTTGGGCTTTTTGCCGGGCGACCTGACCGAAAAGGTGGATCCCTATATGGCCCCGGTCTGGGAGGCCCTGACCGATCTTTTGGGGGCCGAACAATTGCGCCGCCGCCGCGACAAGGGCGAGATCGAGGTTGCCCCGATCGCCTTTATGCGCGGGCGCACGCTTAGCCATGCTTTTGTCATTGTCGATGAGGCACAAAATGCTTCGCGCCTACAGATGAAGATGGTCCTGACCCGGCTGGGCGAGGGCGCGCGCATGGTGGTGACCGGCGATCCGACCCAGGTTGATTTGCTCAATGTCCGCGATTCCGGCCTGTCCCACGCGGTTGGTCTTCTGGACGGGGTCAAGGGCGTGGCGATCGCTCGGTTTGCGGCTGAGGACGTGGTGCGCCATCCCTTGGTCGAGCGGATTGTGCGGGCCTATGACGCGGCATCGGCCCAAACCCCGTCATGAGCGACCCGGCCATAGACCTTGAGATCGAGGACCCGGCCTGGCTTGAGGCCTTGGGCGATGTGCAAGGGCTTGTCCATACCGCCGCGACCAAGGCCTTGTCAGCCCAAAGATTGGTCGAGAATGACGCCTCGAACCTTGTCATCTTGCTGACCAGTGATGATGAAATTCAAGGCCTGAACGCCCAGTTTCGAGGCCTAGACCGCGCCACCAATGTCCTGTCTTTTCCGGCCGTGGTTAATCCGGGGGGGCATTTAGGTGACCTGGCTCTCGCTTACGAAACCTGCGCGCGCGAAGCGAGCGAGCAGGGCAAGACCCTAGCCGATCATGTTCAGCATTTGACGGTGCACGGTGTCTTGCATCTAATAGGTTATGATCATGACGATGATGCCGAGGCAGAGGTCATGGAGGCCTTAGAGCGCCGCCTTTTGGCCGATCTTGGCATTGCCGATCCTTATGGGTTCAAGGCCGATGGAGGGCCGCGACAAGACCATGACCAGTTCTGACGACCAGAGTTTTCGGCCCGAATCTGCGCCAAAGCGGCGCGGATTTCGGGCGCGCCTGTCCTATTGGCTCGACCGGGGTAGCCGTAAGGGCCTAGCCGTGCCACCGGTTCCGCCCTTGCCGCATGGTCCGGTGGACATTGTCGATCAGGCCGAGGCCTTTAAGACCTTGCGAGTTGATGATGTCATGACCCCCCGCGCCGATATTGTCGCGGTCGATATTTCCGAACACTTTGACCAGGTGCTTGAGACCTTTGTCGAGGCCGGTCATTCTCGTATGCCGGTCTATCGCGACACGCTCGATGATCCGGTTGGCGTGGTTCACGTCAAGGACGTGTTCAAACTTCTGGCCGATGAGGCCAAGCGCCCACAGGCGAGCGAGCCGGTCCTTCACCGCTTGCGCCGCGAGGTCTTGTATGTGCCAGCCTCCATGCGCGCTGCCGCCCTGATGCTGAAAATGCAGGCCACGCGTATCCATATGGCCCTGGTAATTGACGAGTTTGGCGGCACAGATGGACTGGTTACGCTCGAAGACCTGATCGAGGCCGTGGTCGGCGATATTGATGACGAGCATGATGATGCGCATCAGGCGTCGATCATTGCCCGCGGCGGCGGCGTGTTCGAATGTGATGCCCGCGCACCGCTTGAAGAGCTTGAGGCCATGGCCGAGGCGGTCTTGATGTTGGTCGATTATGAGGAGGAAATCGATACGGTTGCGGGCCTTGTCAGTGCCCTGGCCAATCGGGTGCCTCAGCGCGGCGAGGTGATCGCCCATCCGGCCGGCTTTGATTTTGAGGTCACAGATGCTGACCCAAGGCGGGTTAAGCGGGTGCGGGTGCGCAGGACCCAAGCGATCGATAGCGCGCCGCAGTGAGCCGATTGACCCTGCCCCTCAAGCCCTGGGCCTTGGCCTTGAGCTGTAGTCTCGCCGGCATTTTTGCCGCCCTGGCCCATCCGCCATTTGGCTTTTTGCCGGGCCTTTTGGGTTATGCCGCAGCGCTTTGGCTATTGGATCAGGGCGGGCATCGCCAGGCCGGTTGGGCGCAGGTCAGTTTTTGGCGCGGATGGCTGTTTGGCACGGCCTATTTTTTTGTCGGCACCTGGTGGGTCGGCGAGGCGTTTTTGGTGGATATAGCCGCCCATGGCTGGATGGCCCCGATTGCGGTCCTGGCCCTGGCCGCGGGGCTTGGTCTGTTTTGGGGTCTGGCGGGGCTTGGCTATGTCGGATTGAACCTTAAGGGCCCGGGCCGGATTGCCGGGTTTGTGTTTAGCTTTTCGGTGCTGGAATGGTTGCGCGGCCGGGTCTTGACCGGGTTTGGCTGGAACCTGCCGGGCGAAACCTGGGCGGCGGGGTCAGCGCCCTCTCAGGGCGCGGCCTTGGTCGGCGCTTATGGCCTGACCTTTATCACGCTCTGGATTGCCGCTAGCGCCGTCCTTGCGCTGGATTGGCGAAAGGCGGACGCAAAAGACCGGCCTTGGGTGACGGGTATGGCGGTGGTCAGCCTAATCATGCTCGGCGGTCTTTATGGCTTTGGCGCATGGCGTCTGTCGCAGGCGAGGCCTGGCGAAGGTCTGGACGGCGCAGGCGGACCGGCAATCCGCATTGTTCAGGCCGATATTGCCCAATCGGCCAAATGGACGCCAGAAAACTTTCGCATGATTTTGGACAAATATGCCGCCTTGAGCCAGCAACCGGCCAAGGGCCGGATGCCTGACGCCATTGTCTGGCCCGAAGGGGCCATACCTGCCGCGTTTGACGATTATCTGGCGCCGGGGACCTGGGCGCGGGCCGTGGTCATAGACGCCTTGAAGCCTGGGCAGTCCTTACTTTTGGGCGGCTATCGTTATGGAGGCCCGCCAGACAAGCCAATCTATTTCAACAGCCTGTTGGGCCTGCAACGGACGGGTGATGATCTCAAGGTCACGGGGGTTTATGACAAGTTCCGTCTGGTGCCGTTTGGCGAATACCTGCCGTTCGGCGGGGTCCTGACCAAGATTGGCCTGCGCGCGCTTGTGCATGCGCCAGATGATTTCACCCCAGGGCCGAGGCCAAGGCCGGTTCGGTTTGATGGCCTGCCCCTGGTCCAGCCCCTAATCTGTTATGAAAGCCTGTTTCCGGGCTTTACGCGCGAGGGGGCGATTGCGACAGGCCATCGGGCGTCCTGGATCCTGAATGTTTCTAATGATGCCTGGTTTGGCCGCACCAGTGGGCCTTGGCAGCATCTGAATATTGCCAGTTATCGCGCGATTGAGGAGGGCCTGCCCATGGTGCGCTCAACCCCAACCGGCATTTCAGCCGTGATTGACGCTTATGGGCGCAGGCAGGCGCGGTTTTCGCTTGGGCAGGGCGAAACTGGGGTAATTGATGCGGCCCTGCCATCAGCCTTGCCGCAAACCCTGTTTGGCCGGTTCGGAGACCTAGGACTTGGGCTCATGTTATTGATTGCGATGAGTATTATTGGCGAACAAAAGCGGGCCAAATAACGAATATCGCGTGACAGTTGCGATTTTTACCCTAACAAATTGCGACCCTGCATCGTTGTTTTGCGAAGAGCATGAGCCATGATACCCCCAAAGCCCAAGGGTGCTAGTCCCGATTCCAAAGATCGCCGACCCAATCCGATAGACCTACATGTTGGCTCACGCGTGCGCATGCGCCGCAAAATCTTGCGGGTCAGCCAGGAAAAACTGGCCGAAGGCCTCGAGCTCACCTTTCAGCAAGTTCAGAAATATGAGCGCGGCGCCAACCGGATCAGCGCGTCCAAGCTGTTTGAGATTGCCAAGGCGCTGAACACGCCCGTCTCATATTTTTTCGACGGCCTCAATGAATCCGCCAACCCAAGCCTAGCGGGTTTTGCTGAGGCCGGTAATGACCAGTTTGTTCATGATTTTCTGATGACAGCGGAGGGCATGGAATTGGCCATGCTGTTTCCGAAAATCCCCAAGGGCCGTGTGCGCCGCCGCCTATTGGACCTGGTGCGCGCCATGGGAGAGCCGAGCCTCACCTTGGCGCCCCCTGATCATGGGCCCGAGCCTAGCTAGGCTGAACTCACTTGCACATATAAACATATCTTTATATGTTCTGGTTGTTAGTGCTGCGGGACAATTTGGCCCGCGACCCGGTCTGCCGAGGCGGGGTTTTACCAACCAGGAGTTTTGCCTTGAGCCGTGCGTCCTATATTTTCACCAGCGAAAGCGTATCCGAAGGTCACCCAGACAAGGTTGCCGACCGCATTTCCGATACGGTGGTTGATGCATTTTTGGGCGAAGAGCCAGAGGCACGGGTGGCATGCGAGACCCTAGTCACCACTAATCGCATTGTTTTGGCCGGAGAGGTTCGCGCCTCGTCCAAGGACAAGACCAAGGCGATTATTGCGGGCCTTGAAGACAAGGTTCGCGCCGCGGTCAAGGATATTGGTTATGCGCAAAAGGGCTTTCACTGGGAAAAGGCCAAGTTTTCTTGCCATCTCCACGGCCAATCAGCGCATATTGCGCAAGGCGTAGATGGTAGTGATACCAAGGATGAGGGCGCGGGCGACCAGGGCATTATGTTTGGTTATGCGACCAATGAAACGCCTCAGCTGATGCCCGCCACATTGCAATACAGCCACGATATTCTAAGCCGTCTGGCCGAGCTTCGTCATTCGGGCGTATTGTCCGAGCTTGAGCCCGATGCCAAGAGCCAGGTCACCTTGCTCTATGAAAACGGCAAGCCGGTTCAGGTGCTGCAAATCGTCGTCTCTCATCAGCACAAGAAGCGGATTGACGGCAAGATTGCCACATCCAAGCGGGTCATGGACCTGATCAAGCCGCATGTCTTGTCGGTGTTTCCAGAAGGCATGATCACGCGCAAGACCAAATGGCACATTAACCCAACCGGCCGGTTCGAGATTGGCGGCCCTGATGGCGATGCAGGCCTGACCGGACGCAAGATCATTGTCGACACCTATGGCGGTGCGGCCCCGCATGGCGGCGGCGCGTTTTCGGGTAAGGACCCAACCAAGGTCGATCGCTCAGCCGCCTATTTGTGCCGCTATCTGGCCAAGAATGTTGTGGCGGCGGGCCTAGCGGATAAGTGCACCATCCAGATCTCCTATGCGATCGGTGTGGCCCAGCCCTTGTCCTTCTATGTCGATCTGCATGGTACGGGTCGCATTGATCCCGCCGTGTTGGAGCAGGCCTTGCCCGAAATGGTGGGCGGTGCCACGCCGCGGGCGATCCGCGAGCACTTGCAACTGAACCGGCCCATCTATGCCCGTACCGCCGCCTATGGCCATTTTGGCCGTCAGCCGGATAATCAAGGCGGCTTTAGTTGGGAAAGGACCGATCTGGTTGATGCGCTCAGCGGCCTAGCCTGATAAGTTGGGGCGCCTACATTTTTAAGCGGTCGGCGACTACCCCCACCGCTTAAAAATGCGTAAAGCCTGTCCATGTCTATCGGTCAAAAACCCCATGGCCCGCTGCGGTCTTATGGCCGCGTCAAGGCGCGCCAGCTCAAATCGCGTCAGGCCGCCCTGGTGCAGGATCTAATGCCGGGCCTTTCCCTGCCCGATCCTTCGCTTGGCCCGATTGATCCTAGCGCCCTGATGCCGGATGCAAGCGCGGTTTGGCTGGAGATCGGCTTTGGCGGCGGTGAGCATATGGCCGCTCAAGCCGGGGCGCATCCTGATGTGCTGATCTTGGGGGCCGAGCCGTTCTTGAACGGGGCCGCCAGCGCCGTTCGCTATATTGACGAACAGGGCCTGAACAATATTCGCATACTGCAGGGCGATGCCCGCGACCTGATGGCGGCCCTGCCGGATGGCTGTCTGGACCGCGCCTTTATCCTATTTCCTGACCCTTGGCCCAAGACCCGCCACCATAAGCGCCGGCTGGTACAAGCCCCTGTGATTGACGAATTGGCCAGACTCTTGCGTCCCGGAGGGCGTTTGCGTTTTGCCACGGACTGGGCCGATTATGCCGATTGGAGCCTGCAGCGCATCAATCTCAACCCGAGTTTTTCCTGGACAGCCGAGCGCGCCCAGGATTGGACCCAGCCCCCGGCCGATCATTTCACCACCCGCTATGAAGACAAAAAGCTTGGCGACTGTGCACCGGTGTTTCTGGAATTTTTACGCAACTAGGTCGTTAGAGCTTTGGGGGCGTGACAAGCCCCGCCCAAGCGTCTATACAGGCGCTACATCGATCGATGGCGTTGGATGACGCTTTCGGGCGGCGGCCGGAAGGCTCGCCGCTTTTTTGTTGCTTTACGAGGCTAAACTTGCGCGGCAAGACGAGCGAAGACCGTCACCTGATTGACCTGCTAGATTCCGTGGTTGAGGCCGCAGGTTTTGAGTTGGTGCGCCTGCGCCTGATGAGTGGCACCCAGACTCGCCGCCTGCAAATCATGGCTGAACGCCCTGATGGCACTATGAATGTGGAGGGCTGCGCGACCTTGTCGCGGGCCGTGGCCGAGGTGATGGATGCCGCCGACCCGATCACGGGCGAGTATCTGCTAGAGGTTTCAAGCCCTGGCATTGATCGACCCCTGACCCGGCTAAAGGATTTTGAGACCTATGAGGGTTTTGAGGCCCGACTAGAACTGGACCGCCTATGCGAGGGGCGTAAGCGCTTTAAGGGCCAGTTGGCGGGTCTGGAAGATGGCCATATTGCCATTAATCTGGACGGCGAACCTGACCACACGACCTTGATCCCATTTGACTGGGTGATCGAGGCCAAGCTGGTCTTGACTGACGAATTGATGAAGCGCGGCGCCGAAGAGCGTGTCGCGCGTATGACTGACCAAGATCTGTCCGAAGATGAAGAGGGCCCTGACCAATGAGTGTCACCGGTATTTCCGCCAATCGCCTTGAATT
>CANGCO010000026.1 GCA_947452365.1 Caulobacteraceae bacterium | reverse complement strand
CCGCCTTGATCTTGCTGTGGCGCGCCCTTTGCGAGTTTTATGTCGCCGTGTTCCGCATTAGCGACGATTTGCGGGCCCTGCGCGAAGCCAATACGCCTCAAGCCTCGGACGAATAGTCCCGGTCGCCTCGCGTCAGACGCAGGCCCATCTCGTCCAGCATGGCGGTGTCTTGCCGCGCCACCTGACGGTCCTTTGCCAGCTGAATGTTTTGAGCCACGATCTCGTATTTTTTGAGCGCCTCAAACGCCTCGGCCAAGGCCTGGCGCACCTGCTCTTCCTCCTGTTCCAGTCCTGCCAAGACCTGCAAAAACCGGGCCCGCTTTTGCCGGACACCGGACAGATAGGCCATGTGCGACAGGCCGGAGCCTGGATGATCGCGGACATGCTGGGCCTCTAAATCCACCTGAGCCTCAAGCCGCGCCTGTTGGACCTGCACGTCTTGCCTGCGGCCAACGATCTCGGCGACCTGTTTTTGCAAGGTCTCGACCTCGTGATTGGCAATCTTGATCAGGGACTGGGTCCAGCGGCTCATTTCCCCTCCAGACCCAAGATCTGGGCCAATTGGTCAAAGCTGGTATCCAGATCGGTAACCTCGTCCTTATCCTGGCCCAAAAACGCTTCGAGCGCCGGATTGAGGGCTATGGCCCGGTCGATCTGGGGGTCCGCGCCGCTGCGATAGGCCCCGATCCGGATCAATTCCTCCATATTGCTATAGGCGGCCAGGGTCTGGCGCGCCTCGGTAACAATGGCGCGTTCATGCGGAAACTGGCAGGCGGGCATGGTTCGGCTGATGGATTTGAGCACATTAATGGCGGGAAACCGGCCACGCTCGGCAATCGCCCGCTCCATGACAATATGACCATCCAGTATACCGCGCACGGCATCGGCAATCGGCTCATTATGATCATCGCCATCGACCAGGACCGTAAACAGACCCGTTATCGGTCCGCCCATTGTGCCGTCTGCAAGCCGGGGGCCAGGCCCTGCCCGCTCTAAAAGCTTGGGCAATTCGCTAAACACGGTTGGGGTATAGCCCTTGGTGGTCGGGGGCTCGCCTGCCGCCAGCCCGATCTCGCGCTGGGCCATGGCAAAGCGGGTAACCGAATCCATCAGGCACAAGACTTCCAGCCCCTGATCGCGCATAAATTCGGCCAGTGCCAAGGTCAGATAGGCCGCCTGACGCCGCTTTAAGGCCGGCTCGTCGGAGGTTGCGACCACAACAATGGCCCGCTCCAGCCCCGCCTCGCCCAAGGTTTCCTCGATAAATTCGCGCACCTCGCGGCCGCGTTCGCCGATCAGCCCGACCACGACCACATCACAATCGGCTTGCCGCGCCAGCATGGAGAGCAGCACCGACTTACCCACGCCCGAACCGGCAAACACACCCAGCCTTTGGCCACGGCAACAGGTGGTAAAGACATTCATGGACCGAACGCCAAGGTCGAGCCGCTCGCCCACCCGGCCACGGCTATGGGCAGCGGGCGGCGCGGCGCGTAGCGAATAGGGCACCCCACCCTGGGGCATAGGCCCCTTGCCGTCGATCGCCTCGCCAAACGCATTCACAATCCGGCCCTTCCAGGTCAGACTTGGCCGCACCACGGCACCGTCGGCAAGAATGTGAAACTCAGCCCCCGGGGCCACGCCCTCAACCGGGCCAAACGGCATCAAGAGCGCGCGATTTTCCCGAAAACCGACCACCTCGGCAATCAGCGGCTCAGCCCCGCCGCGTGCAATCTCAACCCGCCCGCCAATCGGCAAGCGCGACAGACCGCCCCGCACCTCGATCAACAAGCCATTAACCGAGGCCACGCGGCCATAGACCTCAAGCGGATCAACCCTTTGGACAACAGAAATCAGGCTTTCCATGGCATTTCCTCAGGCGAATCATGGGGCCCTAGGTCAATTATGCTTAAAACAACTATTAATACTATAAGATAAAAAACTATCCAAAGATGTGTTATTTTCAAACGATTTCAAATAGAAAAATGGTTAACGAGGCCGCTTGCGACGCGCTTGCAAATCACCTTACAAGCGATTCATGGTCAATGGCCGTTAACCAAACAGAAGCAATTGTGGCGATAACCTATGATTAAGGTTGTTGTGTTGATAATGATACCTATCGTTATGACACTATTGCGGGCGGAGATGGGCGAATGCGGGTACTTCTGATTGAGGATGATAGCGCCACAGCACAGAGCATCGAATTGATGCTCAAGGCTGAGGGCTTCAATGTCTACACCACCGATCTGGGGGAAGAGGGCATCGATCTGGGCAAGATCTATGATTATGATCTGATCCTGCTCGACCTGAACCTGCCGGACATGTCGGGCATGGATGTGCTGCGTAATCTTCGGGTGGGCAAGATCAATACCCCGATCATGATCCTATCGGGCTCGTCGGAAATCGATACCAAGGTTAAGACCCTGGGCGGCGGTGCCGATGACTATATGACCAAGCCCTTCCATAAGGACGAACTGGTCGCCCGCATCCATGCTGTGGTGCGCCGCTCCAAGGGTCATTCCCAATCTGTGATCAAGACCGGCGATATCACGGTCAATCTGGACGCCAAGACGGTTGAGGTAAACACCCTGCGTGTGCACCTGACCGGCAAGGAATATCAGATGCTGGAACTCTTATCCCTGCGCAAGGGCACAACCCTGACCAAGGAAATGTTCCTCAACCATCTTTATGGCGGCATGGACGAGCCGGAATTGAAGATTATCGATGTGTTTATCTGCAAGCTGCGCAAGAAGCTGGCCGCCGCTGCCAATGGTGAGCACCATATCGAAACCGTCTGGGGCCGCGGCTATGTGCTGCGCGATCCGCATGAGGTGCTGGAAAGCACTGCGGCCTAAACCGCCCTCACCCGCGCCCATTAAAAAAACCCCGCTTCACTGAGGCGGGGTTTTTTCTTGGCTTGCCTTGAACCGACTAGGCCTCGTCTGGCGTTTCGCTGGCCACAGCCACATCGGCCCCTTCAAACGTGCGCGGGGCACGGCGACGGCGCACCTTGGGCGCAGCTGCCTCTTCCGTCACGTCTGGCCGAGCCTGGAGGAAGGCCGGGGCATGGCTGGTCGAGCCGTCTTCAGACCGCAGCATGGGCGAGCTGGCGGTCTCAACCACGTCCTGAGTCAGGGGTGTGGACTGCGGCTCAACAACGGCTAGGGGATCACTGCGCGGCTCGTCCTGATCACGCGGCTCATAGCGTTCGCGGCGATCATCGCGATAGGGCCGCTGGGTCCGCTCGCGGCGCTCTGGACGTTCGCCCTGGAAGCGCTCAGCCTGGGGACGTTCGCCCTCACTGCCTTGATCCGGCTGGCGCTGGTCAGGTTGGCGATCTTGCTGGCGATCTTGCTGGCGATCATTGCGGTCACGGCCATACGGACGATCGCGATCACGGCGCGGCTGGTCCTGCCTTTGCTGATCATTGCGGTTTTGATCCTGGCGCGGCTCATAACGCTGTTCTTGGCGTTGGTCCTGCCGCTGATCTTGGCGTTGGTCCTGTCTGGACTCTGACCCATTGGCGGCTTCACCACCGTCCTGAGCCTCACCCTGCTCTTCACCGTTTTCGTCTTCGAAATCGATGTCAAAGCCCGACGCAATCGAATCACGGCCCAGAATTTCCGCCGCCGTCCGGTGCGGCTGAACCGCCCTCAAGACCCGGAAATAGTGTTCAGCGTGTTGCAGATAATTTTCGGCCAGCACCCGATCGCCAGACGAGGAGGCGTCGCGGGCCAATTGCTGGTACTTTTCGAAGACGTGCTGGGCATGGCCGCGAATCTTGACCCCGTCGGGACCATTGGATTCAAACGCCCGATTGGCGTTTTGCTGAGGCTTGCCGCCGCCATTGCCGCCCTGGGTCCCCCCGGGTCGACCACGGCCGCGCTGCCGCTTCATTCCTTTGAAATCTCTCATGTTTTATTCGGTGACCTGGTTCGCCAGACGCCAAACGGCCGAGGGGTCGTTGGAGGGGTCTTAGGCTGAAGCCTCTGTCGGGACGGGGGTTTCCCCTTGAATGTCCAGATTGAAAACGTGTGTGGTTCCTTGCCCCCGGCCCGCCGTCTCTTGTTGCCGCTTTTGCCGACTGCAAGTTTGACGAGGTTAAGACGATCGAGGTGCTGAGGGGATCGACTTTCGACGACCAAGGTCCTTCACATCGACGAATGGGATGGAGACAAACAAGCTCTACCCAATCGACGGCGCTTTTCCAAGGGGATTTTTTTCAAGTTTTTTTGTCCCCGTCACGACGCGGTTGCGATTGGCTAGGTCCTTGAGCGTGCGCACCCCCTTGGCCCCGGCATGGCGCATCAAGGCCTCGACGGCGCGCGACTGGTCATAACCGATCTCGATCGCAAACAAGCCGCCAGGCTTGAGTACGCGCATGATCTCACCCGCCAGCTTGCGATAGGCATCCAGGCCATCCTGGCCGCCGTCAAGGGCCAGATGCGGTTCGTGTTCGCGCACCTCTGGCTCCAGGGTCGCGATCACACCTGTGGCAATATAGGGCGGGTTGGACACCACCAGGTCATAATGCCCATCGGGCTGGCCCTCTGCCCAGTCCGCATGCAGAAAATGCGCCCGGTCGCTTAAGCCCATCAGGGCGGCGTTTTCGCGGGCAACCTCTAGGGCTGCGGTGGAGATATCGACGCCAAGGCCGGTGGCCATGACCCGCTCGCTGAGAATGGCCAGCAAGATCGCCCCAGAGCCAACGCCCAGATCCAGCATATGCAGCGGCAGGTCCGGGGTCAGGGTCTTGAGCACATAATCGACAATCACCTCGGTATCGGGCCGCGGCGTCAGCACATCCGGCGTAACCTTCAGCTCTATGGTCCAAAAGCCCTTGCGCCCGAGGATATGACTGACAGGCTCGCGCGCCGCCCGCCGGTTCAAAAACCTGTCCAGGGTCTGGACCTGGTCAGGCGTTAGAACCCGGTAGGGATCGGTGACAATATCGCTGCGGGTCGCTTGGGCTGCGACCTCTAGCATCAGGCGCGCATCTATCACTGGCCCTTCAATCCCAGCCGCCTCCAGCCGTCGCCGGGCCGCGGCCCAGGCCTGAACCAGGGTAAGGCCATCGGTCGGCAAGTCTGTGGTCGCTGTCGTCATCTACCCCTCATACAGGCCTGATCATGATTTGGGGAGGGCAAAGCGCAGGCCCCTAACAGGCATCGCCTATGGCCATCGTGCCGCCCTGAACAATCTTGGCATAGACGCCGCAATACTGATGGCCATAGGCGTCAAACAGGGCCTTAACCAAGTCAAGATCGCGCAGGCCAGTGCTCGGATCAACATGGGTGGCCGCGCACCGGATGATGGGCTTGGTGACCTCAAGCACGGCTCCGCCAAGGCGCAAGGCTTGTCTCTTCTGATCCATCTCCCACCAGGCTGGCCAGCCCTCGACATAAATATTGGCGCGAAACCTTAAGGGATCGACGCGCACGCCGAGCCGTGCCGCAAGATCGCGCACACTGGCCAGGTTTATGATCGAGACATGGCCCGCGGGGTCATCGGTAAACCGGTGCTCGGGTGCACAGGGCAGGACCTTGAGCGGGCCGCGCACGTCGGCGCCCAAAAACCGGCCAAGCCAGTCGGCCAAGGCCTTGCGGCCTTTGGCATCGGTCAAGACAGCGGCGAGATCATCCATACCCGGCGCGGCTAAGGTGATTTGCCCGCTGGCCTCATCATAGAGTGTACGCACACACGCAACGCGCGGCAGCTTGGCCAGAACGGTGAATTTTGATTTGGCGATAAAGGCCGGATGGTCGGGATCAAATCCGGACGGGCCATCCTCTACCGCATAAATCCGGTCACAGGGAAAATAGGCGCCCGCCGTCAGGGTCACCGCCTCTAGCCGCTCTGGCGTAAAGCCCTTGATCGGGTGGCGATAGAGGCTGGCAATCGTCCCGGTCATGACCTCAGCCAAATTCCTCTTCGAGCGAGGCCAAACGCTCGGCCTGGTCCTCAGCAATCAGGGCCTTGACCATCTCGTCTAGGCCCTCCCCTTCGAGCACTTTTGGCAGGGTATAGAGGGTCAGATTGATCCTGTGATCCGTGACCCGGCCTTGGGGGAAATTATAGGTTCGAATGCGCTCAGAGCGGTCACCACTGCCGACCTGGCTCTTGCGGCTGTCGGCGCGGGCCGTATCGAGGGCGGTGCGCTGCATGTCATAGAGCCGTGCCTTTAGCACCTTCATGGCCTTGGCGCGGTTCTGGTGCTGGGACTTTTCCGAGCTGGTCACCACCACCCCCGTCGGCAGGTGGGTAATGCGCACGGCGGAATCGGTCTTATTGACGTGCTGACCGCCAGAGCCGCTGGCGCGATAGGTATCAATGCGCAGATCGGAATCATTAATCTCGATCTCAACATCTTCAACTTCCGGCAAGACCGCAACCGTGGCCGCTGACGTGTGAATGCGCCCTTGCGCCTCGGTATCCGGCACGCGCTGCACCCGGTGCACGCCACTCTCAAACTTCAGCCGCCCAAACACCCCGTCGCCATTGATCGAGGCAATGATTTCCTTAAAGCCGCCCGCATCGCCTTCGGACAGGGATTCAATCTCGACCCGCCAGCCCTGAAGCTGGGCATAGCGCTGATACATGCGAAACAGATCACCCGCGAACAGGGCTGCCTCGTCGCCGCCGGTTCCCGCACGAACTTCCAAAATCGCCGAGGCGTTCTCGTCCTTGTCCTTGGGGGCCAACAGCAGGGCCACTTCGCGCTCAAGCGCCGGCAAGCGGTCTTGCAGGGCCTGTAGCTCGTCCTTGGCCATGGCCACCATGTCCGGATCGCCAGAGGCCGCCATTTCTTCCAGTTCGGGCGCCTCTGCCCGGACCTTGGCCAGGTGCATGACCGCCTCGGCCACAGGCTTAATCTCAGCATATTCCTTAGAAAGGCGCACGATTTCGGCCCCGTCCGCCGCCGCGCCCATCCGGGCCTCGATCTGACGATAACGATCCAGGACCGCCTCTAGCTTGGCCTGTGGAAGATGCACGAAAACGCTCCAAACCGGGTCGCCGAGGCCCGAAACAGTAAATCTAGGCGGCGGGCGACTGCTTTAGCCTAAGCCGCACGGTTTGGCCAAGACCCCTCAGCCCATGATCAGGGCCAGGGACCGGGCCCGGTCGGCGCGGGTTGGGCCATAGGTGATGACAAATAGCTCATCTGCCCCGGTATGAGCCGCCTTGTCGGCCAAGGCTTTTCGAACCGTCTCACCGTCACCGACAATGGACCGACGCGACACCTCGGCCAAACGCGGATCATCGCCAAGCCTTGCCAAGACGGCCTGTGCCTCTTCCAGACTGGGGAAGGTTTCTTGTCGGCCTTCCAAAAACGCCAGCGCCCAGACCTGACGCGGCGCATCGAGCCGAGCCGCCTCTTGCGGTGTATCGGCGGCAAAGGCCGAGGTGCCAACCCCGGCCCAGGGCTGGTCTCGAAATGGCGAGGGCGTAAAGGCGGCGCGGTAGGCCTCAATCGCGGGCTTGGCATCGCTCTGGGCGATAAATTCCGCAAACACCATGCCCACGCCCGCCCGCCCTGCGAAAATGGCACTATCGACCGAGGTGCAGAGTAGGAACAGGTCTGGATGCGATGGCCCGCGCGGCTGGGCAATAATGCCCTTGGCCGGATGGCGATCGGGAAACGGTTCCTTGCCAGAGGAATCGAGCAGCCAGGCATTCAAGAGCGCAAAATATTGCGGAAATGCCTCAGACCCAGCCGACCTTAGGGCCGCGCCGGTGCGCTGGTCTGCGCCCAAGGCCCGGCCAAGACCCAGATCAATCCGGCCAGGGGCCAAGGCCTCCAGCACCAAGAACTGTTCAGCCACCTTAAGCGGCGAATAATTGGGCAGCATGACGCCGCCAGAGCCGAGCCGAATGCGCTTGGTCACCTGGGTCATGGCGGCGATCAGGATTTCCGGGGCCGAGCCGCCAAACGCCTTGATCGAGTGGTGCTCCGCCACCCAGAACCGGTCAAAGCCCAGATCCTCGGCAATCTGGACCATGGCCACGGTCTCGCGCACGGCCTCGGCGGCGGTCATGCCGCCAATCAGGGGCGATAGGTCAAGGACAGACAAGGCGGTCATAGGGGCTTTTCTCCAGCCGAGATTTCTTGGGTGCCCAGGGCATCGGCAAGGCGCATCTTGGCCGAGCCGGGCTTGAGCGGCTGTTGCTGGATCGGGTGCGGGGCCCAGCCGGTCATGGTCATGATGTCAAAAGTGGCGCGCACACGGCCATCGGGATCACTAAACCGCTCTTGATAGAGCGCCATGGCCCTGGCCAGCACAGGCCGCGATAAGGGCCGCCCGCGCCCGTCGGCCAATGCATTGGTCTCGCCCATGCGCCTCAGATCGCCAATCAGCTTTAGGGGATGGTCATAGCGCACGGTCACCCGGTCCAGATCCGCCACCGGCAAGGCAAAGCCCGCCCGCTGCAACAGGCCCGCAACATCAAACGCATCGGCAAACGGGGCAATCCTTAGGCCCGCGCCGCCGGTCAGGTCCGATTCCGCCTGAATCAGGCATTGGCGAAGCTCGGTTAGGGTCTGGCCGCCAAAGATCGCGCCAAGAAATAGGCCGTCGGGTTTCAAGGCCCGGCGAAGCTGAATCAGGGTACCCGGCAGGTCATTGACCCAGTGCAGGGCCAGGCTGGATACGACAAGATCAAGACTGGCCGGGGCAAATGGCAAGGCTTCCTCATCGATCTGAAGCCTGTGACCGGGGCGCTGCCCCAGCATGACGCCAGACAGGTCGGTTTCGATGACCATGCCAATCTTGGCGCGCGCATCGCTCTGGGCCAGCAGGGCCGAAAAGGCACCATTTCGCGACCCTAGGTCGACACAGACTGGAAATTCGCGCAAAATGATTTGTAGCCGCTCGACCATATCGCCCGCAGCGCGGACTTTGAGGAAATCAGCGGCAGCAAAATCATGCGCCGCCCGGTCCAGCCTTTGGCGGTGCAGGCGACGATCAAACAGGCGGGGCGGAGCGCTCATAATGCAAGGCCTATATCATCAAACCCAGGCTATGCCATGAGGGCTTGGACGCGGCGCACCCTAGACCTTCTTTTTCCGCCCCAGGACCATGGCGGCCAGACCGCGCAGGGCCTTGGCCTCAGTGCTGAGGCCTTTGGTCAGGTCACGTTTTTAGAAGACCCGGTCTGCGATGGCTGCGGCCTGCCGTTTGAATTTGATCAAGGCGCTGGCGTGCGTTGCGCCGCCTGTATGGCGAGGCCTAAAGCCTTTGGCCGGGCTAGGGCCGCCTGCCTGTATGATGAGGCCTCGCGCGATTTAATCTTGAAGTTCAAACATGCTGACCGGCCAGATCTTGCGGGCCTGTTCAGCCTATGGATCAGCCGGGCCGCCAGCCCCTTGATCGATCAGGCCGATGCGATTTTGCCTGTGCCTTTGCATCCGTTTCGGCTGCTGCACCGACGCTATAATCAGGCCGCCGAGATCGCCCGCCCCCTGGCACGGCGTGCGAGCCTGGCCTATCTGGCCGATAGTTTACAAAGGCGGCGCGATACGGCCAGCCAAGGCGGCCGCTCCGGCTCTGGGCGGCGGCGCAATGTCGCCGGCGCATTCTGGGTTCCCGATACCAAGCGGGCCAACATCAAGGGCAGGCATCTGCTTTTGATCGATGATGTCCTGACCACCGGGGCCACGGCCGAGGCCTGCGCCAAGGCCCTGCTGCAAGCCGGGGCAAGCGGCGTCGATTTAGCCGTGATTGCCCGGGTGCGCGAAACGCAAAATCAACCTATATAGGCCCTGAATACGCATCCCCTTGTGAGGCCCCCATGAGCACCGTGACCATCTATACCAAGCCGTTTTGCCCCTATTGCACACGCGCGGTGAGCCTCTTGACTAGGAAGGGTGTGCATTTCAACGAGATTGAAGCGGGCATGGATCCGGCCCTGCGTCAGGAAATGATGCAAAAATCTGGCCGGTCGACCTATCCGCAAATCTTTATCGGCGACAAGCATGTCGGCGGCTGTGACGATCTGATGGCGCTGGAAAGCAAGGGCGAGCTGGATAAGCTTCTGAGCGCATGACGCCTGTTTCTGTTGCCCTGATCCAGTTGCGCACCCCGACGCGCCAGGTCGCGGCCCTAGCCCAGGCTGAGCCCCTGATCCGCCAGGCGGCCGTCAGCGGCGCGCAACTGGTCATGACCCCAGAGGGCACCAACCTGTTGCAAAAAAACCGGGCCGCCATGTTTGAGGCCCTTTGCCCGGCCGAGGACGATGCCTGTGTTCAGGGCCTGGTGGCCTTGGCTAACGAACTGAAGATCTGGCTATTGATCGGATCAGCCCTGGTTTTGCGTCCCGACGGGCAGGCGGCCAATCGCAGCCTGCTGGTTTCGCCGCAGGGCGATATCGTCGCAGCCTATGACAAGATCCACATGTTCGATGTCGATCTGCCGACCGGCGAGCGCCACCGCGAATCGAGCGCTTATACGCCCGGCGAGGCAGCCGTGGTGACCGACCTGCCCTGGCACAAGCTTGGCCTGAGCATTTGTTATGATATGCGGTTTGCCTATCTGTACCGCGCCCTAGCCCAGGCGGGTGCGGGCCTGATCAGTGTGCCGGCGGCCTTTACCCGGCCAACCGGCGCGGCGCACTGGGAAGTGCTGTTGCGGGCCCGGGCGATTGAGACGGGCAGCTTTGTCCTAGCCCCCGCCCAGGGCGGCACACACGAAGACGGCCGCGCAACCTGGGGCCATTCGTTGATTGTCGGGCCTTGGGGCGAGATTGTGGGTCAGCTTGATCATGACGAGCCGGGCGTCTTAAGCGCCGTGCTCGATCTCGATGAGGTCACCAAGGCCAGGTCCGCCATTCCAGCCCTGATCCATGACCGCGCCTTTTCTGGACCTTCGGCATGATCCGCTATGCCTTGATCTGCGAGCACGAGCATGGCTTTGAAGGCTGGTTCGGGGCCTCGGCCGATTTTGACGATCAGGCGACGCGTGGCCTGATTGCCTGTCCGGCCTGCGCATCGGTGCATATACGCAAGGCAATTATGGCCCCGGCTGTGGTTGGGGGCCGCGAGTTGGCGTCCGTCGACCGCAATGCGCAGGCTGAGATACGTCAAGCACTTGAAGCGGTGCGCGAGCATGTCGAGACAAGTTTTGACTATGTTGGCGACGCCTTTGCCTCAGAGGCTCGGGCGATTCATGAGGGCCGATCCGAGGAGCGTGGCATTTTTGGTCAGGCCTCGCGCGAAGACGTGAAAGACCTGATCGCCGATGGCGTTCCGGTCCTGCCCATGCCGCCAAAGCCGATCGATAAAGAAAAGCTGAACTAGCCATTGGCGCCTGGTCGCGATTTAGGGATGTAAAAGAAAAAATTCTTCATAATGGAGCAATTGGTTAACTCCTAGGGTGGCAAGGTGATCCAAGGGGGTTTGGGCCTTGGGGCCCACACAAATTAGGAGATTGCTTTGTCCGTAAGTGCCTTATCATCCTCAGCATCATCGATTCCAGCCCTTGCCCAGAGGTCTGGCGGCAAACCGCCGATTCAAGACACCCAAGGCACAATGCCACCACCGCCCACAGGCCCAGGCGGTAAGGAAAAGATGGAAGCCCTACTATCGAGCCAGGTCCAGGCAGGCAATCTGTCCCAGGATCAAGCCGATAGCTTGAAAGGCTTTTTCGAAAGTCTGGCAACCCAGGGCCCCCGTCGTTCGGAGGGCCCAAATGGACCACAGCCCCCAAGGGACAAGGACGGCGATCATGACGGCGGCGCCGAGGGTGCCGGTGATAAGGATGTCGCAGCCCAGTCCAATCCGGCCGCCAATATGATCAGCAAATCCGTATCGGATGCCCTCGCGGCCTTTTTGAAAAACCTGCAAGACCCCAACGGGTCGGCCAATGGCTATGGCGCGTCTGCAAGCGCAGCGACAACCCCATCCCTCGTGGTCGATCAGAAGGTCTAGCGCGGTCTGGCCACCGTAATCATATAATTGATTTCAATATCCCCTGATTGGCTCCAGCGGCCGGTCAGGGGGTTGAAGCTGACGCCAAATGGGCCGTCGGTTTGGACCGGTTCCCCGGCCAAAAAGGCCAGCAATTCCTTTGGCTTGAGAAACTTGTTCCAGTCATGCGTCCCTGCTGGTAGCCAGCGCAGAACATATTCCGCCCCGATCTTGGCCAGGGCCAAGGCCTTGAATGTGCGATTAAGCGTCGCGACGATCATCAGGCCGCCGGGTGCCAGAAGCCGGGCACAGGTGCGCAAATACTCACCTGGATCAGCCACATGCTCGATCACCTCCATGTTCAAGATCACATCGAACGGGCCTGCCCCCTCGGCCAGCAAGGTCTCGGCGGTTGAACAGCGAAAATTGATGATCAAAGCTTGTTCCGAAGCATGGGTGGCGGCGGTCTTGATATTGCGCTCTGAGGCATCCACGGCCGTGACGTCAAAGCCAAGCCGGCACATGGGCTCGGACAAGAGCCCGCCGCCGCAGCCAATATCCAAAAGCTTTAGGCCCGCAAACGGCTGGCGCGCGTGCGCATCACGGCCAAAGCGGCTAGCCACATGGTCGCGGATGAATTCAAGCCGTACCGGATTAAACCTGTGCAAGGGCGCAAACTTGCCCTTGGGATCCCACCATTCGGCGGCAATGCGCGAGAAACGCTCCACCTCTTGCGCGTCCACGCTCCAGCCAGCGGCCTGATCGGTTAGGTTATCTTGCATGGTTTACACCGTCTTGGATTGCCGTGCGGGCGCGTGGCCGCTAGAAAGCGACCCTTCTTGTTGGAAATGGCGGGCTATAGCCGTTCTGGCAAGGCCAAGGATGAAGGAAAGGCTGGCCAAACGTGTCGCGTCTGGTGATGAAATTCGGTGGAACCTCGGTTGCGGACCTGGAAAGGATCGCACGTGTTGGCCGTCTTGTGGCCGCAGAGGTCGCAGCAGGCCATCAGGTGGCTGTAGTGGTGTCGGCCATGGCCGGTCAAACCAATCAACTGGTCGCCTGGACCGATGGGGCCGGTAATGCCGCTGAAGGGCTTGCGCCCTCGGACGATGATTATGATGTTGTGGTCGCATCGGGCGAACAGGTCACGGCGGGGCTCTTGTCCATGACCCTGCGCCATATGGGCATCAAGGCGAGGTCCTGGATGGGCTGGCAGGTGCCCTTATTGACCGATGATGCCCATGGCCGCGCCCGGATTGACGAGATCCCGCCTGCTAATCTCGAAGCGGCCTTCGCCGCCGGTGAGGTGGCTGTGATTGCCGGTTTTCAGGGCGTCACCCGTGATGGGCGTATTGCGACGCTCGGCCGTGGTGGCTCCGATACCAGCGCCGTTGCTATTGCCGCCGCCATTGGCGGGGCCTGTGATATCTATACCGATGTCGACGGGGTCTATACGACCGATCCGCGCATTGAGAGCAAGGCCCGCCGTCTGGCCAAGATCAGCTATGAAGAAATGCTGGAAATGGCCTCGCTGGGCGCAAAGGTCTTGCAGACCCGCTCGGTTGAGCTGGCCATGGCCAAGAATGTGCCCTTAAGGGTGTTGTCGAGTTTTGTTGAGCCGGGCCAAGCCCCAGGCCAGGGCACGATTGTGTGCGACGAGGAGGAGATCGTGGAAAAACGTATCGTCAGCGGGGTCGCCTATAGCCGCGACGAAGCCAAGATCACCCTATTTGGCCTGCCGGACCATCCGGGCGTGTCGTCAAAGATTTTTTCGCGTCTGGCCGATGCCAATGTGAATGTCGATATGATTGTCCAGTCTAGGGCCAGGACCACAGACGCGGCCAATATGGAATTCACAGTCGGCAAGCGCGATGCCGCGCGAACCATCGAAATCATGCGCACGGTTCAAGCCGATATTGGCTTTGAAGATGTCACCCTGAACGAAGACGTGGCCAAGGTCTCGGTGATCGGGGTCGGCATGCGCAGCCATGCGGGTGTGGCCAAAACCATGTTCAGCGCCCTGGCCGATAAAGGCGTCAATATTCAGGTGATCTCGACCTCAGAAATCAAGATCAGCGTCCTGATCGATGCCGCCTATACCGAACTGGCTGTACGCGCCTTGCATGCAGCCTATGGCCTAGATCAACTCTAAATACACAAGCGCGCGCCGCGCATCGGACACCCGCCATGCCCGCAGGGTGGCTTAAAATTGGACAAGACAGGCATCTTCTTAGCCGGTTTTGAGACTTTGCTAAGCCCCACTGAATTCGGGTGAGCTTGAACACGATTTATTTGGCAAACTCTGATAAGAGGCCCTTGAGTAGGGGATATTGCACAGCATGCCACCACCGGGTCTAGCCATAAGGGGTCCGCGCAGCCTGTTGCGCCAGATCCGCGAAGCTATGGCCAGTGGCGGTCCGGCCCAGGCGCGCCTGAACATGGTCGTGCGGATTATTGCCGGGTCCATGGTCGCTGAGGTGTGCTCCATCTATCTGCGCCGGGCCACAAATGACCTGGAACTCTTCGCGACCGAGGGCCTGAACCCGCAGGCGGTGCACTCCACAACGCTTAAGCCCGGCGAGGGCCTGGTGGGCGAGATTATGCGATTGGGTCGGCCGCTCAACCTATCCGACGCGCCGAACAATCCGCACTTTTCGTATCGACCCGAAACGGGCGAAGATCCCTTCCACGCCTTTTTGGGCGTGCCCCTGCTACGCGGCGGCCGCACGATCGGGGTGCTGGTCGTGCAAAACCGCACCGAGCGGGTCTATAGCGACGAGGAAGTCGAGGATCTGCAGATCATCGCCATGGTGCTGGCCGAAATGGTCGCAGGCGGCGAACTGGTCGATGAAGACGAGCTCAAGACCGTTGAGCTTGCCCCCCACAAGCCCGAGCGGCTGAAGGGCGCCAAATTTGCCGACGGCCTGGCCTATGGCCGCGCGGTGCTGCACGAGGCCCCGGTTGCGCCCTCGCAATTGCTGTCAGACGATGTTCCAGCTGAAGAACAGCGCCTAGGCAAGGCCGTCACCGCCTTGCAGGTCCAACTCGATCAGATGCTGGACGGCCAGCACGGCCTAGTGGGTGCCTCTTATGAGGTGCTCGAGACCTATCGCATGTTCGCCCATGACCGGGGCTGGAACCGGTCGCTGGAAGAAGCGGTCAGTTCAGGCCTAACGGCCGAGGCGGCGGTTGAACGGGTGCGGTCCGAGCATAGGGCCAGGCTAGGCCAGGCGCGCGATCCTTATCTGCGCGAGCGTTTACACGATCTCGAAGACCTCAATGACCGGCTCCTGCGGCACCTGTCTGGCGAGGGCGCGACGGCGCGTATCCTACCGGATGATGCCATACTGATTGCGCGCAATCTGGGCCCTGCCGACCTGCTCGAATATGACCGCACCAAGCTCAAGGGCCTATTGCTAGAAGAAGGCTCATCAGCCAGCCATGCCGCGATTGTCGCACGCGCGCTAGACATACCCTGTGTGGGTCGCCTGGTCGGGCTACGCGATAGATTATCTGAGGGCGACCCTGTCATTGTCGATGCCGAAACCGGCGAGGCCTATCTTCGCCCACGCGCCGATGTGATCGAGGCGGTCGGGGCCCGGATGCAGGTTCGGGCCTTGCGGCGCGCCGAATTTGCCCTGTTGCGCAATACGCCCGCACGCACGCGCGACGGGGCCAAGATTAGCTTACTGATGAATGCCGGCCTTGCTGTGGATCTGGACATTCTCAATGAGACCGGCGCTGAGGGCATTGGCCTGTTTCGTACCGAATTTCAGTTCATGGTCGCCGAGGAATTGCCCAGGCTTGAAGCCCAGACCCAGCTCTATAAACGGGTCATGGAGGCGGCCGAGGGCAGGCCCGTAACCTTCCGCACCCTCGATCTGGGCGGCGACAAGGTTCTGCCCTATCTGGAGGCGGAGCGGGAAGACAATCCGGCCCTAGGCTGGCGCGCGGTGCGGATGGGGCTAGACCGCCCAGCCTTGCTGCGCCTGCAACTTCGCGCCTTGATTGCCGCATCGGGCGGCCAAGAATTGCGGGTCATGTTCCCGCTCGTGGCCAGTGTCGAAGAATTTCGCGCCGCGCGCGCCCTAGTCGATCATGAGATTGCCTGGGCCCAGCGCCGGGGCCGCACGGCGCCGGGCCTGTTACGGGTCGGGGCCATGATCGAGGCGCCTTCGCTGATCTGGCACCTCGACGCCCTCTTGCCCCTGACCGATTTTGTTTCGGTCGGCACCAATGACCTGATGCAATATTTGTTTGCCGCCGACCGCGGCAATCCGCGCGTCGCCGACCGGTATGACCCCCTATCGCCCCCGGCCCTGCGGGTGATGAAGTCGATTCAGGATGCCTGCCAAGAAAGCGGCACACCCGTTTCGGTCTGCGGCGAAATGGCCGGCAGACCGCTTGAGGCCTTTGCCCTGATGGCGCTTGGTTTTGATCAATTATCTATGCCGCCCGCCGGTATAGGCCCTGTAAAAGCCATGGTGCTGTCGAGTGATCGCGAAGCCGCCCGGCGCGCGGTAACCAATTTACTAAAAGGATCCGCCGGATCCGTTCGAAACGAAATTGAAACTCTAGCGCGAAAGCTATCAGTATCTATTTAACCTATTGAATGACCAGATATTGTCTGTTACAAGACAGTCATTAGTTGATATTTATCAATCGATGGGTCTGCGTGCGAGGTCATAGCGTCTGCGGATCATCAGGGGCACAGGCATCAGAATGGCGCGGGACACCGGTCCAGTATCCGCAGGCTTCGACCATGGCGTCGGGCTCGGTTCTGGGCATCTTGAGCAAAACGCTCGGATAGCACTGTTTGACACCAACCTTTTCGATCAGGCCGAGAGCCTGGGAGAAGGATTGAGAGCGGCCCGCCAATTCTATACCCTCAGCTTGCAAGATGTCGCTTCCTTGACCAGGGTTCGCCGGGTCTATCTGGCCGCAATCGAAGATATGAAATTTGACCTCCTGCCCTCGCGCCCGTTCGCGCAAGGCTATGTGCGCGCCTATGCGCAATGCCTGGGCCTTGATGAGGTAAGCGCCCTTGCGCGGTTCCGTGCCGAGGTGCCGGACGAGGACGAAAGCTTTAAGGGTCCAGTCGGAATTGACCGCCAAACCGCGCCGCAAATTCGCTTTATCGCGGGCGCGGTCCTTGCCGTGTTTGTCGCCGTCCTCGTCTGGAACATTATCCAGCGCAGCGTCCAGAGCCACAGCGCCGCCTCGGCGGTGGTTCCTGATATTGAACAGGCCGCATCGGGACTTCCTGCCAATATGCGGCCCGCACACCTTGGCCAGACCAATCTGGTGGCGATCGGCGCGCCCATGCCAGCACCGGCAGAATCTACCCTGCCCAACGCCTATGTCACACCTGGCCTTGCCGAGGCGACGGCCGCTGGCGGATCGGTCGATCGAGCGCAGTCCAATGCCAAGGCCGCCCTCGCCGCCGGTGGCGCGCCCATGCGAGCGATCGCCGTGTCGACGGCAGGCAATAGTACGTTCACGCCAAAGGGCGCTGTCTATGGCGCGGCCGCGCAGCAATCGATTGTGACCCTTCAGGCTAATCGCAGCGCCTCGATCATTATCCGCGGCGCCAATGGCACGGTCTATTTCGCCCGCCAATTGGCACCGGGCGAGGCTTATCGCGCGCCCATGACTAGCGGTCTCACGCTCGATGTGTCCGACCCCACGGCCTTGAGCGTCTATGTCAATGGGGTTCAGGCCTCACCGCTTGGGGCCAGCCTAACGCCGCTATCGCGGATTGCCGGCTAGGCACAGCCTAAATCTTCGTCTCTGGCCTTGGGTTTTAACCCAAACCGCCATAGGTTATGGGCGTCATGAGCACACACGATCACACGCCCCCCGCTGACGGCCTCGCCCTTGTTCGCCCTTGGCGAATGATCCAAAGGCGGGTCTCGCGCAAGATCAAGGTCGGCTCGGTCGAGGTCGGGGGCGATGCCCCGATCACGGTCCAGTCCATGACCAATACCCTGACATCCGATGCTGCCGCCACGATCGACCAGATCCGCCAACTCGAAGAGGCCGGGGCCGATATTGTCCGTGTATCTTGTCCGGACATAGAGTCCACAGCCGCCTTCAAGACCATCGTCAAGGCGTCTAGGGTGCCCTTGGTCGCCGACATCCATTTCCACTATAAGCGCGGCATTGAGGCCGCCCAGGCGGGCGCAGCCTGTCTTAGGATTAATCCAGGCAATATCGGCTCGGCCGACCGGGTGCGCGATGTGGTCAATGCGGCCAAGGATCATGGCTGTTCCATCCGGATCGGCGTCAATGCCGGATCGCTGGAGCGCGAGCTTTTGGAGCGCTATGGCGAGCCCTGCCCCGAGGCCATGGTCGAGAGTGCGCTCAACCATGCCCGCATCTTGCAGGACCATGATTTTCACGAGTTCAAGATCAGCGTCAAAGCCTCTGACGCCTTTTTGACGGTCGCCGCCTATCAGATGCTGGCCGAGGCGATTGATTGCCCACTGCATCTGGGCGTAACCGAGGCCGGCGCCCTGCGCACCGGCACGGTCAAGTCGGCCATTGGCATGGGCTCGCTGCTCTGGGCCGGGATTGGCGACACGATCCGGGTATCGCTGGCGGCGGACCCGGTGGAAGAGATCAAGGTTGGGTTTGATATTCTAAAATCGCTCGGCCTGCGCCATCGCGGCGTCAATATTATTGCCTGCCCGTCCTGCGCCCGCCAAGGCTTTAACGTGATCAAGACGGTTGAGGCGCTGGAAGAGCGGCTAGCTCATATTGCCACGCCCATGAGCCTGTCCATCATTGGCTGTGTCGTGAATGGACCGGGCGAAGCCCTCTATACCGATATTGGCTTTACCGGCGGCGGCAAGGGCGCGGGCATGGTCTATACGGCCGGCAAGCCCGATCACAAGATGGATAATGACCATATGATCGACCATATTGTCGAACTGGTCGAGGCCCGCGCCGCCGTCCTTAAAGCCCAGAACGCCCCGGCCGATTAAGCCGCGTCGCTGCCGCCAAACCGCGCCGTCCATTCGGCGACCTGTTCATCCTCGATCTTTTTAAACAGGACGTCCGGCACGGTGACCGCCTGGCCGCGCGGCAGGGCGTCGAGGAGAAGGGACATCCAGTTTTGACCGCTCGAAGGCCAAGTCTTTTCGTCTTCCAAACCTACAGCCTTTGCCATGAGTGTCGCCGTCGCCGGAATGAAGGGGGACGAGACCTTGGCATACAAGCCGACCAGATTGATGGCCGTGCGGACAATCATGGCCGCCTTGTCGGGATCGGTCTTGATCACGGTCCAAGGCGCTGCGACCTGCAGATATTCATTGCCCAGCACCCAGAGGGCGCGCAGCCCTTGCGCGGCCTTGCGGAATTCTAGCTGGTCGAGGTTTGTCGCAATATCATCGATCTGGGCACTGAGATTACGCGCGAGCTCAAATTCCAGCTCGCCCAGTTCCCCGCCCTCGGGCACCACCCCGCCAAACTTGGCCTCGTTGAATTTCAAGATGCGGTTGACGAAATTACCCAGCACATCGGCCAGATCGCGGTTCACCGCTGACTGAAACTGTTCCCAGGTAAAGGCCGTGTCAGAGCCTTCGGGCGCATTGGCAATTAGGTACCAGCGCCAAAGATCGGACGGCAATAGCTCCAGCGCCGCATCCATAAACACGCCCCGGCGGCCAGAGGTCGAGAACTTACCGCCATACCAGTTGAGCCAATTAAAGGCCTTGAGCGTATCAACCTGTTTCCAAGGCTCGCTAGACCCCAGCAGGGTGGCGGGAAAGCTGACCGTGTGGAAGGCGACATTGTCCTTGCCCATGATCTGGACATATTTCACGTCCTCGGGTTTGGCGGGGAGCCACCAACGCCGCCAATCGCCGCCCGTGGCATCGGCCCATTCCTGGGTTGCGGCAATGTATTCGATCGGGGCATCGAACCAGACATAAAACACCTTGTCCTCAAAGCCCGGACGCGCCACCCCGTCGCGCGCCACCGGCACACCCCAGGCGAGGTCCCGGGTAATGCCTCGGTCAATCAGGCCCTCATCCAGATGCTTAAGCGCGATCGAGCGGGCCAGTTGGGGCCAGCCCTGGCGCTGTTCGATCCAGACCCTTAGCTTATCGGCCATCTTGGTCTGGAGCAGATAAAGGTGGCGGGTATCGCGCACCTCGATCTCGCGCGAGCCGGATATGGTCGAATAAGGATTGATCAGGTCGGTCGGATCGAGCAGCGCGCCGCAATTATCGCACTGATCACCGCGCGCCTTTTCAAACGCACATTTTGGACAGGTCCCCTCGACATAGCGGTCGGGCAAGAAGCGCTTATCGGTGATCGAATAGATCATCTGATCGACCCGCTCCTCGATCAATTCGTTTTTCTCGAGCATTTCCGCAAAATGCTGGGTGAGGGCGCGGTTTTGCGGTGAGGATGAGCGGCCAAACCAATCAAACGACAGGTCAAAGCGCTTGGCAATATCGGCCTGAATCTGGTGCTGCTCGGTGCAATAGGTGGCGACATCCTGGCCCGCCGCCGCCGCCGCTAGCTCAGCCGGGGTGCCATGCTCGTCCGTGGCACAGATGAACAAGGTCTCATGCCCCTGCGCCCGCTGGAACCGCGCAAACACGTCTGACGGCAACATGGACCCGGCCAGATTTCCCAAATGCTTGATGCCATTAATATAGGGCAGGGCCGAGGTGATCAGGATACGGGACATAAAGGACGCCTTAAGCCGCAAGCGCAGCACAAAAACCAGTTGAGCCTGCGTCTATAGAGCCCCCGCGCCCGCTGGGCAAACCCAACAGACAATTCTGCCACCAAGCGGTTGCACAACCCGCCCGATTTGCGGCATAAGCCCCACAGCGCCGGTTTAGCTCAGTTGGTAGAGCGCCAGTTTTGTAAACTGGATGTCGCGGGTTCGATTCCTGCAACCGGCACCATTTGCTGCCTTTGGCCCAACCGCCCCTAGCCCCGCCCGCGCCCGGCCATGCCGCCGCGACCGACCAGGCCGCGGGCATCTATGCCTGCGCGTTTTTCAAATAATTTGAGCGCAAGATAGGTCACATAGCCGATGAGGGACCCAACCACGATAAAACCGCCATAGGCCAGCGGCCACGGAACCGCCTTGGTCATCATGGAAAATTCCGACATGCCGCCCATGCCAGCCAAGATATTGATCGGCATAAACACCATACCAAACATGGTCAGCTGATTAACCCGCTTGTTCTGATTAATATTGATAAAGCCGACCGTGGCATCCATCAGAAAGTTGATCTTGTCGAACAAGAACGAGGTGTGATTGTTCAGCGAGTCGACATTGCGCATGATCTGCTTGGCGTCCTGCACCTGTTCGGCATTTAAAAGACGCGAACGCAGAAGAAAGCTGATCGCACGCTGGCTATCGAGAATATTGCTGCGGATACGGCCATTGCGGCCCTCTTCCTCGGCAATGGCCGACAAGATGCTGGCGGCCTGATCGTCACTGACCGACTCGTTTAAGACCAGCTGCCCGACCTTGCCGAGCGAGACATATATGGCCTCGAGCGTATCGGACGAGCATTCAATGTCGGAGCCATAGAGGTCGAGCAGAACGTCAATACAGTCGCTGGCATAGCCGGGCTGATTAAGAATGCGCCGCCTTTGCAGGCGAAACACTTCCAGCTCTTCGCGCCGCACCGTGAACAACATGCCCTCATGCAGGATAAAGGCGACCGGCACATTCTTGCTCTCGTCGTCTTCTTCATCAAGAAAGTTGGAATGCATATGGATGTCGCCATCATCCTCGATATAGAAGCGCGCGCTAACCTCTAGGGTCATTTCATCAAGCGGGTCGGGCAGTGCGACGCCAAAATGGGCCCCGACAAAATCGCGCTCGGCCCGGGTGGTATTGACCAGATCAACCCAGATCGGCTTGACACTATCGAGCGCGCCGCGCCCGGTCAGGGGCACTTGTTGCAGCTTGCCATCGGCCAGTTCAAAAACGCAGACCCGGCTGCCTTGGAATTCCGGCTCACGGCCCTCGGCCAAGAGTTCGCGCCGGGCTTCAGAGATTTCCCACAATATGTCGTTTTCGCGGTTCTCTGGAATATGCTCCCACACCATCTTGGCGGCGGAAACGTCAATACTGTCGAGGATTTCGCCCAGCTCGGTTGGGGATTTGGCGGCAATAAATTTATCGATTTCCACCGCCTGCTGCTGGCTGAGCAGGGCCTCAACCAGATGGTGGCTTGGCATGATCTGGTTGTGCACGACTCCGCCAACCAGTTTTTGCTTTTCTAAGATTCCCATCAATTGCTGTACCGACATATTGGGATCGCATCCTGACTTGGGATCGAAAAATCTAGGCTCGACGTGTTACAGTTTCGTGTGTCTTGGGACCGGTTTCAAGTCATTGGCAATGAAACCGACCTAGACATTCGCATCCAGCTAATGGACCCTAGCCCAAGGTCGCACAAGGCCTAGGCGCAAGCCCCGGAGGAAGGGATGTCGTTTCAAGCCTATCTGGACAATATTCATGCCAAGACCGGCATGACGCCCGAAGCCTTTAAGGCCGCGGCGGAGGAAAAGGGTTTGCTCGCCCCCGCCCTGACCGCCGCCCAATTCATCGCGTGGCTAAAACTCGATTATGATCTCGGCCGAGGCCATGCCATGGCGGTTTATACCGTGTTCAAGGCCAAGGGCTGGGTGGTCGGCGCAAAACCTAGGTCCTAGACCAAGGGTCATCAGGCACTTGAAGACAATCCGTGCCCCGGTCCGGCCCTAAAGCGTGCGCCTATGATCAACCCCGTGGCCGTGGGGCCCGCTTTCGCGCCGCCATAGGGCGATGGTCGAGACCAGCCCAACCAGGCTCAAGGCACCAAACAGAATCAACATGCCATTATAGCCCTCTGGATGGCTACGGCTGGCACTATTGGCGTCATTGAGCCAACCGGCCGCATAATTACAGGCAAACAGGCCCGTGCTTTGCAAGACATTGATCAGGCCAAAGGCCGTGCCCAGACGCTTGGGCTCGACCAGCATGGCTGTGGTTGGCCAGATCACGGCGGGGATGACCGAAAAGCTTATGCCCATGAGGATGGTCGATATCCAAAGGCTCCAATGGGTTGCCGCCAGAATGAAAAAAGTCATCGGCATCAGGGCAGCCCCAAGGCAGAGCAGCAAGGTGCGGCGGCCAAACCGGTCGGCAATCAGGCCAAATATCGGCGTGGCAAAAATAGCGGCAAAAAACACCCAGCTATTGATCTGGCCAGCTTGCGCCAGGCTAAGCCCCTTAGCATCTTGGAAATAGACAATGCCAAAGGTCGAGCGGAACGGGAAAAACACCGAGGCAAACAGGACGTTTAGGCCCAATATGTACCAGAAGGACCGATCAAATCCGGCTATGGATTTCAAGCTGATCGGCTCTGAAACCAAGCCCTCGCCCTTGGCCCGGCCAAGGTCAACCAGCATAAAGATCAAGGCCGCCAACATGCTAATGCCCGTCAGGCCTGCAGCCAAGATGAGGGGCGGCTGCCAGCCTTGGTCATAGAGTGGCGAGGCCCAGCTGGGCGAGACATCGGCTGTATAGGATCCAACCCGCGCCAAGCTGAAAAATAGCGCCATGGCCAGGGCCGACGGCCCACCCTTGAACCATTGCGCCAGGGCAACCAAGAGGGCGATCAAAAGCGTGGCCTCACCAATCCCAAACAATAGACGGCCCGTGACCATGATCGAAAACGGCTCGCCCACCGCGGTCAGGGCCGCGCCGATAAAGCAAAGAACGGCCGAGCCAAACGCCGCGCGGCCTGCCCCCAGCTTGTCGATGATCAAGCCGCCCACCAGGGCCAGCGGAATATTGGGCAGGCTATAGACTGCATTGAGCAGGCCAATATCGGTCTGGGTCAGCCCCCTTTGCCGGATCAACAGGTCAGCGACCGGGCCAATCGCATCGTAGGCGTAATAATTGCCCGCAATGGCGATAGCGGCCAGAACAAGGATCATCCAGGGCGGTGAGGCGGGTTTGGTCATATCAGGCAATCCTTGCGCCTTGGCGGCGCAGTTCAGCCTGCACCTCGGTAATATTGATCTGGTCAAGGGCCTTGCCGGACTTGATCGAGATGGCAGCGGCAATGCCTGCCCCCTGCCCGGCCACGGCGCAGCACATCATATTGCGCACGGCGGCATGGCTGATCTTGTCGCCGCCAATGGCGCGCCCTGCGACCAGCAGGTTACCGATGCCCTTAGGCAACATGGACCGGTAAGGCACATGGAAATACCGCCCCGTGGTTGGCAAGATTAACAGGCCATAGCCGTCGATGAATTCGGGAAAGATGCCGATAGAATCGTCAAACCGCGCCTGACCCCGCACATCCTCGCCGGTCATATTGTAAAGGGCATCCAGCTTGCGCGTATCGCGTATGCCAAGCGTCATGCCAAAATTGCGCAGTTTGGCCTCTTCACAGCCGGGCATAAACCCTTGCAGGGCCTGGACCGCCAGCATGGCCTGCTTGCGTCCCCCCATCTCGCCTTCGGTTAGGTCGTCTGGGTCGGTGCCATCGAGATAGAGATGCACCATGTTCAGATA
Source organism: Caulobacteraceae bacterium (assembly GCA_947452365.1). Classification (GTDB taxonomy): domain Bacteria; phylum Pseudomonadota; class Alphaproteobacteria; order Caulobacterales; family Caulobacteraceae; genus CAISGS01. The sequence continues at coordinate 3,290 of CANGCO010000026.1, read as the reverse complement.
GGTCAGATCGCCCTGATCCGAGACCGTGCCCCAGGTCCCAGCAATCGTGGCCAGATTGGGCGGCAAGAGGCCCGCCTCCAGCGCCTTTTTGAACGGCTTGCGCAGGAAGGGCGAGAACATATCGTCCTCCTTCCCGTCGGTGGTAATGTCCCATTCACCATTGCCAGCCCAGTCCTTATAGGTCTGGGGATCGGCCTTTACCTGATCGATAAAGCGGGCCTTATTGACGCCGCACATGGAAAACATCACCGAGACCGACATCATCTCGGCCTTGGGCGTCTTAAAGGTCGCCGCCCCTGCCCTGTGAGCAATATCGGCATCGCCGGTCGCATCAATCACCCGCTTGGCCAGTATGGCTTCGCGCCCGGCCTTGCTCTCGGTGATAATGCCGCGAATTTCGCCGTCCTCAATGATCGGGGCGACAAACATGCGGTGCAGCATGGGCTTGACGCCCGCCTCCTCGACCAGCACGTCGGCAACATATTTAAAGGCCTCGGCATCGAGCGAATGGCTGATGGATTGCGGCTCTGGCATGGCCGCGCCCATGGTCTTGGCCCGCTCTTCAAACTCGCGGCCAATACCTTCGCTGTCTATGGTTTGCGGATGGCGATACCAGGCAAAGCCCTCGACCCCGACCTGGGTAATATTGCCGCCAAAACAGCCATAGCGCTCGAGCAAGGTCGTATCGACCCCGGCCCGCGCCGAGGCCAAGGCGGCCGCCAGCCCAGCAGGACCAGACCCAACCACCAAGACATCGGTCTCATGGATGATATCGATCTGACGTGCAGGCTCAAAAATAGATCGGGTCACGCTTATCAAGCCTTGTGGTCGGATGAATTCAATTGGGTCAGGCTAACGCATTGGCAGGGTCAGGCAAGCCTAGCCATAGGCCATGAGCACATCATCTAGGGCCTGTTCCAAATCCATTATGGTCGAGCAATAGGTTAGGCTGGCGCAAAAGGGCTTGTACTGCAAAAGGCAGCTATCGCCTGAGCCCCAACTGGCGGGATGTTCGGGGCAAAGCCAGATCACGCGCTTGGCCTTGGCGGCAATGTCCTGAAACGCGCCCATGCCGGGATCGCCCTGATTGTTGCGGCCATCGCCTAGGATCAGGACCGTGGTGCGCTTATCGATCAGGCTGTCATACTGGCCGCCCAGCGCCTGAAAGGCACTGCCATAATCGGTACTGCCATTGCCCACCTCAGCGACGATTTTTTCCATCGCCGTGTCGAAGGGCAGACTATCGAGGTCTTGCCCAACATCCACGAGCTGGTTGGAAAAGGCAAAGGTCTCCAGATCGGCAACCTTTTCCTTCAGGGCATAGAGCACCAAGAGCAAGAACCGCACATAGCGCGCCACCGAGCCGGAAACATCGCAGACGGCGATAATCTTGGGCTTGTCCTTGCGCTTAGTGTTCCAGATTACGTCAAAGGGCACGCCGTCATTGCCGGCATTGGCCCGAAGCGTCTTGCGCAGATTAAGCTGGCCGCGATTACGCACCTTTTTGCGGCGCGCATGTTTGGCTGCCAGCTTCTTGGCCATCTTGGCGATCAGGGGCTTGATCCGCTCCATATCCGCCTTGCTCAAGGCCCCGAGCGCGCGCTCTTGCATCACCTCATTCATAAAGGAATCACTGGCCGAGCGGCCAAACACCTCAAACCGCGCTTCCGCATGCGCGCGGGCGGCGCGCATAAGGGTTGATCGGGCCTCGATCAGGGTCTGGGCGCGGGCCTGACCCTCAGGCGTGCGGTCATCAAGGGCGGCCAGAAGATCGGCATTGAGCTTGGCCAGGCCCAACTCTTCCAGCATCCGCTGAACAAAATACGGCACCTGGGTGGCAAAGCGGATCTGATCGACATCGGCAAGCGCGCCTGCCTTGGCCATGGCCATGGCCATACGACTGCCGTCACCGGATTGAGCGAGACTGAGAAGGTCCATCTCGCCGTCGCCGCCGTCGGATGGGTTGGTGTCGCCCTGCTCCGAACCCTCGCTGCCCGAAGCGTCCTGGTCCTGTTCGCCTTCGCCACTGTCCTGATCAGTCTCAGGGCTGGGCGGGGCTATGGGCGCGCTGGCAAAATAGAGGTCGAACAGGCGCTCATGCAGGGCGGTTTCTTCCTGCGACTTGGCCAGCACCGGGGCCAAGGACAGTTTCAGCCGCTCGCGATCGCCATAGCCAACAAGCTCTAGGGTGCGGGCCGCATCAATCGCCTCGGTCGTCGAGACCCCGGCCCCGGCCAGCCGCAGGGCGCGGATATAATTGGTGAGCGTGCGCTCCATCAGGCCGGCACGGCTGTGTCGCTCAAGACCTTACGCAGTATCTGATCCACCTGGCCGCCAACCTCGGCAATATCGGTCTGGCGCTTCAAGATCACATTCAGCGTATTGCGCACCATGACCGGGTCCAACACATCGGCATGCAGCAGCAGCAAGGTCTTGGCCCAGTCAATGGTTTCGCTGATCGAGGGCAGTTTGCGGATGTTCTCGTCCCGCACCAGCTGGATAAAGGCGACAAGCTGGGCCAGCAGGCGCTCGGAAATATCAGGCACGCGCGAACGCACGATCCGGGCTTCCAGATCGGCGTTTGGAAAATCAATATGCAGGTGCAGGCAGCGGCGCTTGAGCGCGTCGCCCAGCTCGCGGGTATTGTTTGAGGTCAGGATGACCAGGGGCGGGACAATCGCCTCAATCGTACCAATCTCTGGCACTGTGACCTGATAGTCGGACAGGACCTCAAGCAATAGGGCCTCAAACTCCTCGTCGGACTTGTCGATCTCGTCGATCAGCAGCACCGAGCCGCCGGTCTGTTCCATCGCCTTTAGCAGGGGCCGAGGCTCAAGAAATTCGCGCGAAAAGAACAGATCCTGAAACCCGGCTAGCTTTTCAAACGAGGCCGTCAGACCGTCCGCATCATCGATCAGGTGGTGGATTTTTTCTTTTAGGATCTGGGTATAAAGCAATTGCTTGCCGTATTTCCATTCATACAGGGCCTTGCTCTCGTCCAGCCCTTCATAGCACTGCATGCGCAGCAGCGGAAATTCCATGGACTGGGCGAGCGAACGGGCCAGTTCGGTCTTGCCGACCCCGGCTGGTCCCTCAATCAGTATGGGCTTGCGCAGGTGGTGGGCCAGATAGACAGCGGTTGAGATCGAGACGGTCGAGATATAGCCAACCGACGCCAGCCGCGCACTCACCGCATCGGCGGAGTCAAAACCTGTATGAGACACTGAAAGCCCTATCCCGTTTCAAACAAAAAAAGGCCGTCCGCGCATTTGAGGCGGACGGCCTGGTCT
>CANGCO010000025.1 GCA_947452365.1 Caulobacteraceae bacterium | reverse complement strand
TCATAGGCCCCGCCATAGGCCTTGCGGGTAATGACCGTGACCTTGGGCACGGTGGCCTCGGCATAGGCAAACAAGAGCTTGGCCCCGTGCTTGATCAGGCCGCCATATTCCTGCTTGGTCCCGGGCATAAAGCCGGGCACATCAACCAGAGTAATGATGGGAATACCAAACGCGTCGCAAAAGCGCACAAACCGCGCGGCCTTGCGGCTGGCATCAATATCCAAGACCCCGGCGAGAACCTGGGGCTGATTGGCGACAATGCCGACACTGGCCCCGTCCATACGCGCAAAGCCGGTAATGATATTCTTGGCAAAATCCTTGCCGATCTCGAAAAAGTCCGCCTCATCGACCGTCTTAAGGATCAATTCCTTCATGTCATAAGGTTTGTTTGGATTGGTCGGGATCAGGGTATCGAGCGAGGGCTCGTCACGCTCTGGATCGTCAAAAGTCGCGCGCACCGGCGGCTTTTCGCGATTGGACAGGGGCAGGAAATCGACCAGACGCCGCACCTGGATCATGGCTTCGAGATCATTCTCAAATGCGCCATCGGCCACGCCAGACTTGCCCGCATGCACGCGCGCGCCGCCAAGGTCTTCGGCCGACACCGTCTCATTGGTCACAGTCTTGACCACGTCTGGACCGGTGACGAACATATAGCTGGTATCCTTCACCATAAAGATGAAGTCGGTCAGGGCGGGCGAATAGACGTCGCCCCCGGCGCAGGGGCCCATAATCACGCTAATCTGGGGAATGACGCCGCTCGACAGCACATTTTCCATAAAGATGTCGGCATAACCGGCCAGGCTATCGACGCCTTCTTGAATGCGTGCCCCGCCTGCATCGAACAGGCCAATCACCGGCGCGCCATTGCGGGCGGCCATTTGCTGAACCTTTACGATCTTTTGGGCGTGGGTCATGGACAGGGAGCCACCGAACACGGTGAAGTCCTTGGAAAACACATAAACGAGGCGACCATTAATCGTGCCCCAGCCGGTAACGACGCCATCGCCGGGAACCTTTTGGTTCTCCATGCCGAAATCGGAACAGCGGTGTTCGACAAACATGTCGTATTCTTCGAACGAGCCTTCATCCAAAAGCACATCAATCCGCTCGCGCGCGGTCAGCTTGCCCTTGGCATGTTGCGCGGCAATCCGCTTTTCGCCGCCGCCAAGGCGGGCCTGGTCACGGCGCTTTTCGAGCTCGTCGAGTATGTGCTGCATGTCAAAATCGTCCGTAAATTTTTTGGTGCAGGAGGCTTAGCGGTCCGTCCTGCCACTGACAAGCACAGGCTTGCCCTTTAGCCCTGCAAAATCGCTTGGTCAGGGGCGTGATTTACCCCTTGAGCGCCAAAAACCAGCGCTCGAGCAGCAGGGCTTCTTGCTGCATCCAATCTGTACGGGCTGCGGCCTCGTCATCAATGCCCCAGCGCTCTTCTTGAAAGGCCTGATCCAGACGCGACAGATCAAACGCCGCCTGGCCGCTCAAACGCCCGCCCTGAAGGGCCAGGGTCAAGACCGCCGAGCCAAACAGGGCTGCGCCAAAGGCAAGGCCTGCAAGGGTAAAATCATCCTGGGCCTGGGCCAGGGCCAGCGCCCGGTCGAGCGTGTCTTGCGGCTGGGCCTGGTGGATAATGCCGCTAGCGCGCTGAAATCTTAGGCCATGCGTCGTCTGCGCCCAGTCCAGCAAAGGCTCCCAGTGCTGGTGCTGGAGCGCGACAAGCGCTTGCGGGGTCTCAGCAAAATAACAGATCAGATCCGCCCCGGCATAACGGGCCAGCTCGGCTGCAGTCTCGGCCCGGGCCTGGGTGATCCGGTCAATCACCGTATAGGCAAGGCGCGTTGCCCCCATCAGCGGCAGGACGATGAATTCTTCTTGTGCCGCCCATTCGGCTGCCACCAGCTCCGCTAGGGCCTGACTGGGCAGGGCCAGCCTCGCGCCCGCCGGGGTCTTGACCGCCCGGCCGTCCAGAAGAATGGCAAAACCGCCCTCCCCGGCCGCCGTGGTCACGGTCTTGTAGAAACGCTTGGGGTGCGGGGCGCTGTCGCTCAGGCTCATGGGTTCACCAAATCGATAGGGGCGGCCAGGCCCAATAATTGCGTCTTGAGATCGGAAAAGTCCTGCGCGACATGGTCGGCATGGGCGGCGACTTCGTCCAATGTGTGAAAGCCCCAGCTCACGCCCTGCGCCCGCACGCCCGCGCCCTTGGCCATGATCATGTCATGGCTGGTGTCGCCAATCATCACCGTATGCTCAGGGCCAATACCTTGCGCCTTCATGGCAGCCAAGATCATGGCCGGATGCGGCTTGCCCGGGCCGTCATCGGCGCAGTGGGTGGTCTCAAATAGGTCCTGCCAGCCATGCATGGCCATCACCATCTCAACGCCTCGCCGCGACTTGCCCGTAGCCATGGACAGCCGCCAACCCGCCTGGCGCAAATGCTCAAGCGTTTCGGCGGCACCCGCATACAGGGGCTCAGTAAAGCCCGGCTGGCGGTGAAAATCGTGAAACGCAGCCTTATAATGCGCCTCCAGCTCGACAAGGCCCGCTGGCGACAGGTCTGGCGCAATCATGGCCAGGCCCACATCCAGATTAAGCCCGACAATATGGCGCACCTGGTCATAGCTGGGCGGCGCAAGGTTCAGGGCCGCAAAAGCGGCCAAGGCTGCGCCATGGATCACCTCGCGGCTATCCACCAGCGTGCCATCAATATCAAACACGGCCAGTCGCGGGCCTGATTTAAGCCTCATCACCGGTGACGCGGCGCTCTAAGGCTGGCACCGCCCTTGGGGAAGGGCTCTGGATCGGCCTCTTGTTCGTTAAAGCCAAAATGCGCAAAGCCTGCGCGCAGTTCGGCGCTGATTGGAGCCTCAATGATCAAGGTGCCGCTGGACGGATGCGGCACGGTCAGACGCCTTGCATGCAGCTGCAGCTTAAGGTGTCCAGATAGTTCAGCGGCCTTGTCGTCGCTATATTTGGGATCGCCCAGGATCGGATGGCCAATCGCCTTCATATGCGCGCGCAACTGATGGGTGCGGCCCGTATGCGGCCTCAAGGCCAGCCAAGCGGCCCGGTGCGCGGCCCGCGAAATCATCACATATTCGGTCTCGGCCGGGCTGCCCTGCGGGTCCTTAGGATCGCACGGCACGACCAGCTCGCGATCGCCTACGCCCTTTTTGGCCAAGGGCATTTCAATGACGCCTTCGCGCGGGTGCGGATTGCCAGACACAATCGCCCAATAGGTCTTTTGCGCCTTACGCTTGGCAAAGGACCCCGACAAACGCGCGGCGGCGCTGGGGGTCTTGCCCAGGATCAGAACGCCAGACGTGTCGCGGTCGAGCCTATGCACCAGACGCGGCCGGTCCAGTCCCTCGCCCCAGGCCGATAATAGCCGGTCAATATGGTGGATGGTCTTGGTGCCGCCCTGCACGGCCAGGCCCGCAGGCTTGTTCAAGGCCAAGACCTCATCGTCCTCATAAAGGACCAAGGACTTGGCATAGGCAATATCGCGGCCCGACAGGGTCTTTTTCTCGCCTGGATCAGGGGCATCAGGCAGGGGCGGCACGCGCACCTGGCTGCCGGCCACCAGATGGGTCTCGGCCTTGACCCGCGCGCCATCGACGCGGATCTGGCCCGACCGGGTCATTTTTTGGATCTGGATATGGTTCAAATGCGGCCAGCGGCGCTTAAACCAGCGATCTAGCCGCACACCGTCTTCACCGGCATCGACATAGAGCGTGCGAACTTCCTTCATGCGAACACCCGCCGTGCCAAGATAAGGCCAGCAAACAAGGCTGCGACCGAAAGAACCACCGAGGCTGTGGCATAGCCAAAAGCCTGACCAAATTTGCTTTTTTCAATCATTAGCGCCGTTTCCAGCGAAAAGGCTGAAAAGGTCGTAAATCCGCCAAGGACCCCGACCCCGAACAATAGCCGCAGCCGCTCTTGATCGGCGCCGCCGCGATGGGCCAAAAAGCCGACTAGCAAGCCCATGGCAAGGCCCCCAGCCAGATTGCATATCAAGGTACCATAGGGCCAGGCCGTGCCCAGCCAGCGCGTGGCGGCTGTGCCAACGGCGTATCGCGCCGCCGCACCTGCGCCGCCGCCAATAATAACGAAAACCAGTTTGCTCATGGCCCCTTATGCGCTGACACGCCGTTTTTAGCAAACCGGCTAGCGTTTATTGCCTTAGCGCGGCAGGGTCAGGCCATTGGCAGCCAGAACCGCAGCAAAATCGGCGGGGGGGGCGGCCTCAATCCGTCGAACCCCGCCATCGGGGTGCGGAAACTCTAGGGCAAGGGCGTGTAGCATGAGGCGCGGCACCGCCTCGCCGCCCAAGACCAGCGCGCCGCCATAGCGCACATCCCCGGCTATGGGTCGGCCCAATGAGGCCAGATGCACCCGGATCTGGTGCATACGCCCGGTCTCTGGCCGCGCCTCGATCAGGGCAGCCCCCTCAGCGTCGCTGAGCGTGCGATAACGGGTGCGGGCGGTTTCGGCATCGGGGTGATCGGCCTCGCACACCCGCATATAGGCCTCGCGGCCCTGTTCATCGCGGCGCAGGGGGGCCTCGATCAGGCCGGTGCGTGGCTGCGGCGCACTTGGTGCGACAATGGCCAGATAGGTCTTGCGAAAGCGCTTGGCCATCAGGGCCTTGCCCAGATAGGCCGCCGCAGGCTTGGTGCGGGCGGTCAGGATAATCCCCGATGTATCGCGGTCGAGCCTGTGCACGAGGCGCGGGCGATTGCCGTTGGAGCGGGCAAAGGCCCATAAGTGCTCGTCCAAAGTATGTACCTGACCGCGCCCGCCCTGGCTGGACAGGCCAGACGGCTTGTTCAAGACAATGATCGCATCGTCCTGATAGACCACCATGGCCTTCACAAATTCGATCTCTTCGGGCGACAGGACCACGGGGCTGTCTATGGCCCGGGGTGCCTTGGGCTTGAGCGGGCGTCGGTAAGGCGATTTAGCCACGGGGGTTTTGCTTGGTTTTGCGCATCTGGGCCCAGTGATCGAGCCGCTCTTTGACCCGCGCCTCGGTGCCGACCGGCTTGGGCTTATAGAATTGGCGGCGTTCCATCTCATCGGGGAAATAGGACTGGCCGGAAAAGCCTTCGGGCTGGTCATGGTCATAGGCATAGCCGTCGCCATAGCCGAGCTGCTTCATCATCTTGGTCGGGGCATTGAGGATATGGGCAGGCGGCATCAGGCTGCCGGTCTCCTTGGCCGAGGCCATGGCTGCCTTAAAGGCTGTATAGACCGCATTGGACTTGGGCGCGCTGGCCAGATGCACACAGGCCTGGGCCAAGGCCAATTCGCCCTCAGGCGAGCCGAGAAAATCATAAGTGTCCTTGGCGGCATTGGCGACCACGAGCGATAGGGGATCGGCGGCGCCAATATCCTCGCTGGCCATGCGCACAAGCCGCCGGGCGATAAACAAGGGGTCTTCGCCGCCGGTCAGCATGCGCGCCAGCCAATAGAGCGCCGCATCGGGGTCAGAACCCCGCACCGACTTATGCAGGGCAGAGATCAGATTATAATGGCCCTCGCGGTCCTTGTCATAAGCTGGGCTGCGTTTCTGCAATAGGCGACCAAGTTCGGCCGTCGACATGGGCGTTGCAGTGCCGACCGCATACAAGGTCTCGGCCATGGTCAACAAATAGCGGCCATCGCCATCGGCAAGCGCCACTAGAGCGTCGCGCGCCTCCGGTTCGAGCGGTAGGGGTCTGGCCTCAAAGCTTTCGGCCTTGTTCAGCAATTGATGCAGGGCGGCATCATCCAGCCGCTTCAGCACATAGACCTGACAGCGTGACAGAAGCGCGCCATTGAGTTCAAAGGACGGGTTTTCCGTGGTCGCGCCGACCAGGGTGACAATCCCCTCCTCAACAAACGGCAAGAAGCCGTCCTGCTGGGCGCGGTTGAAGCGATGGATCTCATCGACGAACAAAAGAGTGGTCTGGCCCGCAGCCCGGCGCAGCCTGGCCATTTCAAAGGCTTTTTTAAGGTCAGCAACGCCGGAAAACACCGCCGAAATCTGCTGGAACTCATAGCCCGCGGCCTTGGCCAAGAGCCGCGCAATCGTGGTCTTGCCGGTGCCGGGCGGCCCCCACAGGATCATGGAGGACAGGCGCTGAGCCTTGGCCATGCGCTGGACCGGACCATCGGGGCCAAGCAAGTGATCTTGTCCAACCACTTCATCTAGGGCCTGGGGCCGCAGACGATCGGCCAAGGGGCGATGGCCTTGGGCTTCAGGCACGGACAGACCGGCACGCTCGAACAAATCAGACATGGCTTAAGCTAGCGGCATAATCGATCAAAGCCTAGGCCCGACCCGCCCTAGGGCGCGACCAGCCGTCCGCCGGTCATGGGCTCTGACACGCCGGTGGTACCGGGAAAGGATATGGCAAGGCCCTTAAGCGTCCGCGCCGCCAGATAGGCAAAGGCCTGGGCCTCGGTCGCATCGCCATTCCAGCCCGCCTGTTCAGCACCCAAAATTGGCATGGACAAGTGGTTGGAGAGCCCTGCCATAATGGCCCTGTTATGCCGCCCACCGCCGCAGACAATCACCCCGGTCAGGGGCTCTGGTGCCCGGCTCAAGGCCAGCGCAATGCTGCGCACGACAAGCGCCGCCAAGGTTGCCGCCCCATCGGCCGCCGATAGGCTAGCGACCGGCTCTGCATTAAAATCATACCGATCAAGCGATTTTGGGCCCTGGGCTGCAAAAAACGGGTGGGCCAGCATCTGGTCCAGCAGGGCTGCATCAATTCTGCCCGACGCACTCAAGGCCCCATCTTGGTCAAACCGGCCAAGCCCCAGCCCCGACACCCACTGATCCAGAGGCCCATTGCCCGGCCCTGTATCAAAGGCATGCAAGGCCCCGTCGCGCCCAACCAGTGTGACATTGGCCACGCCGCCAATATTCACGATTGCCAAGGGCGGCTTTAAGTCCTTTGCCGCCTGGCTAAGGGCTGCGTGATAGACGGGCACAAGCGGCGCGCCCTGACCGCCCGCGGCGACATCGGCGCTGCGAAAATCAAACGCGGTCCGCACCCCGGTCAAGGCTGCCATGAGTGGACCATCGCCCAATTGCCGCGTCCGGCCAGGGCCAGAGGCGGTCGGCGGCTCATGCAATATGGTTTGGCCATGAAAACCCAAGAGATCGAGATCCTTAAACCCCAGACCATGGGATTTTAAGAAATCTACCGCCGCCAGGACATGCGCCTCGGTTATGGCGGCCTCGGCCAGTGCAAACACAGCCGGCTCTGGCTTACCGCGCGCCCAGCTTCGGCCAGCCTCAATCGCTTCAAGCACAAGCGCTCGGACATTATCGGGCAAGGGCGCTTCGCCCGAGGGTCCAAACCGCGCAATCTGGTGGCCATCGGTTTCGAGCACGGCCATATCTATGCCGTCCAGGGATGTGCCGCTCATAAAACCTAGGACTCGCTGCATTTTATCGCCCGTATTGACTGTTCAGCCTGCCGGTTCGCGTCAGCAGTGACTTGGCCCGGGCAAGGCTTGCATGGTACACGCCCGATCCTGCCTAAGAAAGCCTTGCCCCATGACCGAACCTACCGCCCAAGCCTTCGCGCCCAAGTCCGAATTTTTACAAGTCCTGCAATCGCGCGGATTTATCCATCAGTGCACGGATCTAGAGGCCCTGGACAAGGCCGCTTGCGAGGGCGTGGTCACGGCCTATGTCGGCTATGATTGCACCGCCGACAGCCTGCATATTGGCCATCTGATCTCGATCATGATGCTGCGCTGGCTGCAAAAAACAGGCCACAGGCCCATTACCCTGATGGGCGGCGGTACGACCAAGGTCGGCGATCCAACCGATAAGGACAAGCAGCGCCCCCTTTTGACCGATGCCCAGATCGCCGCCAATATGGCCAGTATCAAGACCGCTTTTGGGAAGTTCTTGACCTTTGGCGACCGGGCCCATGACGCCATTATGGTCAATAATGCCGACTGGCTCGAAAAGCTCGGCTATGTCGATTTCCTGCGCGATTACGGGGTGCATTTCACCATTAATCGCATGCTGACCTTTGATAGCGTCAAGCTTAGGCTCGAGCGCGAACAGCCGCTCACCTTCCTTGAATTCAATTATATGCTGATGCAGGCCACCGATTATTTAGAGCTTAATCGGCGCTATGGTTGCAGCCTGCAAATGGGCGGCTCGGACCAGTGGGGCAATATTATTAATGGGGTTGAACTGGTGCGCCGGGTCGATGCCAAGCCCGCCTATGGCCTGACCACGCCGCTTTTGATGACCGCGTCGGGCCAGAAAATGGGCAAGAGCCTAGGCGGCGCGGTCTGGCTCAATGCTGACCGCCTCAGCCCCTATGACTATTGGCAGGTCTGGCGCAATACAGAAGACGCCGATGTTGGCCGCTTTATGCGCCTGTTCACCGAACTGCCGCTGGACGAGATCGCCCGTCTTGAGGCCTTGAGCGGCGCAGACATTAATGAGGCCAAAAAGATCCTCGCCGACGAGGCCACCAGCCTGTTGCATGGCCGCGAGTCGGCGATTGCAGCGCGCGAGGCGTCAAGCCAGGCCTTTGAAAAGGGGCAGGTCTCGGACGACTTACCAACGCTTGAAGTGGCCCGCGACGCGCTGGAGGCTGGCATTGCGCTTGCGGCCTTGGCGGTCGATGCAGGCCTTGCCGGCTCGCGTTCGGATGCACGCCGATTGGCCCAAGGCGGCGGCTTGCGCGTCAATGATGCGGCAGAGGCCGATGGCCAGCGCCTGGTAAGCCTGGCCGATGTGTCGGCAGACGGAGTGATCAAGCTGGCCGCAGGTAAGAAGAAGATTGTCCTGATCCGTCCGGTCTAGGGCGCAGGCTTTTCTAGCTCGACCAAGGGCGGCGGCGCTTTTAGCACTGCCTTGCCAATCGGCACGCCATCAAAAATGCGCCGGAACATGCCCGGCGTTGCCAGCGAAAATGGGTTCACAAATACCTTGGCCGCCGCCAGCGCGCCCTTGGCCGAATAGGTCAGGCCAAACACGCCCTCGCCCTGGCGCGAAATAAACAGCGCCCCAAGTACGGGAATGTGGCCAATCGCCGAATTGAGCGCATAGGCCGGTGCAATACCGCCGACCATATCCATGGACCGGTTGGCCAGATCAATCTTGCCCCGCGCCGTCAGACCAATCGCATCGCCCGTCGCGCGGGCGTCATCAATCCAGAGGATGGACCCACGCAGTCGTACCGGCGCAACAATATCGGCAAACTCAATGCCGCTGCCATTGAGCGTGTCGGCAAAGCCGCGCAACGACCCAAGGGTCAAAATCTGAGCCAAGACCGGGACATTGCGCACCCGCAATTTTTCTCCCTTAATAATGAGGTCCGCCCCACCATCGACAAGCGATCCTGTGACACTGGCTTGGCCGCCGCGCAGGCTGCTGGTCTCGAATAAGGCAGACGTTAGCCCCCCCACATCAGCAATACTGGCATCGAGCCAGGAGCCAGAGTCCTTGGGGGCAATCACCAGGCGCGCGGGCGCGCCGGACTCAGTCATAACCGAGGCTTCAAAGGTGCGATCTAGACCGCCCGTCAGATCGGCCTTGATCTTAAGGTCTTTCAAATTGCCGCTATCACTGACCCGAACCCGATCAAGATCAATGTCCAGAACAAGCCTCTGCAGGGCCTCAGCCTTGGATAGCAAGGAAGGCTGGCCAATAGGATTGGCGGCGATCAGGCGGCGGGCATCCAGAAACGTCCCTCGGGTCTTGAGGGTTAAGACACCATCGGCCCGATCAATATCCAACTGGCCCTCAAACAGGCCCGCAATATTGGCGGTTTGACTATGGAAATTCAGGGTCTGGCGGCCACGTACCCAGCCTGTCGCCAAAACCTCCAGCCTCGGCCCCGAGGCCTCGATCCGGCGAAACAACAGGGCCCCATCGGCCGCACCGACAATATCCGCCGACACCAGCGCTGCGGAACCAAGCGATTTAGTCCAGCCCATGTCACGCGGCGCCAGTCTAGCCGCAGTCAAATCCGCCTCGAGACGCCCACTTGCCAGTTTTTGATCCTGAATGGATAACAGACCGCTTAGTCCGACAATGCCGTCAAATTCATCCGGCTTAAACAGGCCTAGACGCCTGGCACTATCGGCGTCCAGATCAGCAAAAAAGCTGAGATTACTCTGGCCAGGCCCGGACTTGGTCATGGCAATGGAAATGGGCAGACCGGCGAGATTCGCCTTGGCCTCCAAGCCCTTGGTGCTGGCCAAGGCTTGGACCGTAAGGTTTACCGGCGCGGCCGGATGTATAAAGCCAGGCACGCCAAGCGCGGCAAAATCATCGGCGGACAGGTCGGACTTGAGCTGAAACTGGGTTGCGCCATCGCTTTGGGGCGACCAATCGACATGACCGGCCAGTTTGCCTAGCCCGTAATCGGCAGCCCCGCCCTCAACCGTCTGAACCGCACTGACCCGGAAGGCCTGCATTTTATCAAAAACAGGCAGGTTCGGCAGGCCAAGCATGACCGCATCAGCCGGCGCAATCTTGCCCGCAATGGTCAGCCGGTCGACCGCGCCGGGGTCATAGGCAATGTCTGCCCTCATGTCCCCCGCGTTCAAGGGGCCATGCCAAGCCTTGTCCCTTTGGTCCAATACTAGGTTGGCCTTGAAAGCCTTTGAACCAGAACTGATCGGCACGCCCAATTGGCCAAGCCCGCCGGGCGCAAAATTGGCATTGACCCGCACCTCGGCCTGATCACCGGGCTTCCAGCTAAAATCACCCGATACAGGCTTGCTGCTAAAGCGGCCACTGCCCCCGACCTTGCCGAATGCGATCTGCGCACTGACCGGGACCGCGCGCGCAAAGCCGGTCAGCAAATTGCCGTCCAGCGTTAAGGTCTGACTATTGGCTAGGCTGGATGAAAACTGGGCGCGATAATCGATCTTGCCTTGATAGGGGCCCGCCTTGGCCGTGCCGACTACAGACAGGCCCGTATTACCGCCGCTGACCATCAAGACCCCATCGGTCGCATCCAGCCCCAAGGCGACCTTGTTGACCTTGGCCTTGACCACATTGCCCGCAAACGAGAACCGGTTATCGCCCGGCGCCACTATGCCTTGCATGGGCCTAGCGATCGAGAACTTGACATCGGCATCGCCTGAAAAGGCAGCCGGTTCAAACCCGGTTCCGGTCAGGGCATTGAGGGGCTTTCGGTCAAGAATACCCAAAATCTCGCCAGCATCGCCCTTGGCGCGACCTTGGAAAATCGCATCGGCCACAGGGTTGAATTTCGGGAATGAAACCAGGCCCTCGCTTAACCGCACCGACTGCATCCGTCCCGAGGTTAAGAACAGGTCAAACCGGTTGCCCTGAACCAAGGCCTTGCCACGTCCATCCTCGATCAGTGGAAGCCCCTGAACCACGTCAATTGCGACCCGATCGAAATCAAAGCCAACCTGAAGCATCTTATTGGTCAGATGCCCGGGGGGAAGCGCTGGCGGGACATCGAGGGTCAGGGTAACATTGGACAATTGCCCCTTTTTCAGCGCCGCCTTGACCCAATCACGCGCTGGCGTTCCCACCTTGTCGGGCCAGAACGGATAGGCCTGATCCACCGAGGCTGCGCCCAGCATCTTGGCCTGGAGCTTTGCACCCCAGCTGCCTTCCGGAAGTCCTTCGCGGTTCAAGGCCTGAACGAGCTGGCCCTTAGCCTCCACCGTCTTTCCGGCCAAGGTGGCGCGGCCGTGGTCAATCGCGATGCGGCCAGCCTCAGGCGTATAGGTGCCGGCCAGATCAATATTGGTTAGGGTCTGTTTTTCAGACCCTCGAACAAACGCCATACTCGCCTTGGGGCCTGTGACCTTGAATTCCAAACGTGCTGGGGCTTGGGTCGCGCCTTGCGGGATCAGCCTGATCTTGCCCTTCAGATCCAGACCGAGCGAGGCCGCCGTCAGCCGCACCTGGTCGAGATCAACATCACCGGACTGGGGATTATAGCTGGCGCGAACCTGAGCACTATCAAAGGGCTGCAGCGCCTTACCAAACCGGATCTTGCCCGCACCCGCCCTAAAGGCGACATCGGCGGACTGAAAGCCGGTCTGGCGGCCATAGGCGATTGAACCGCCCCCCTCAATCCTGGCATCAAGCGCCGATAAGCCGCGGGTAAGTCCCGCCGAGGGGAACACCTTGGAAGGATTGAGGTTTTGTACCTTGGCATCGACTGCGGCGTCTTTTAGTCCAACCGCTGCCCGGGCCGTGGCCTTTAGCGCGGCGCGCCCCGTACCGGAGCCGATCGACAGGTCACAATCGGCCTGCAATAGGCCGTCAGCCTTGCGGAAGATCAAGGTGCGGACGTCCCCGGTCCAACTCACGCCCCCATCGGTTTGGCGCAGGCTCAGCTGGCCGCGCCGCAGATCCAGATCTCGCAAAAAGCTGGCCGACCATCTGCGCCGCGCTGGGCTGGTGACCTCGATGAACAGCTTGCCAAGGCCAGTAAAGGCTTCGGGCATGCCCCGGGCCAGATAGCCCAATTCATAGCGTCCGGCCGGGGAAACACTGACCGCAACAAAAAAGTCCTCAGCGGCTATGCGCCCTGGGGCTGGCGCAAAGACCAGCAAGGAGTCCAGGGCGACTGCGGCCTGAACCTTGGCCGCGCGCAAGACAAGGCGTCCTTGCCCATCGCGTAGCCAAACGCCATCAAGCTGAACCCCAAGCGCCTTGGCCTGATCAAACCAGACAATGCCAATATGATTGACCCCGCCATGACCACCGGGCACCTGCTGCTCGAGCCCGCGCACAAGCGGCTCACGCAAGAAATCCGCCGAGATTTCGCCTTGGGACAGGCGCCATGCCGCCACGCCAAACAGGGCCGTGATGGCCAAGACCAAGAGGACGGCAATCTCCAGAGCGTGTTTTAGCGCGGGTCTCAACAAGGATTAAGCTCCGCCAAATTGAGGAGGCACTGGACGTTTGACCGAAACACCACCAGTTTACGTCACAAACATGACCGTGCCGCCCAAGGTGTGCCTAATCGTTGAGATACGACAATGACTGACATGATCCAAGCCGGAGATCAGGCCCCGGCCCTGAATTTGCCCACAGATGGGGCAGGAAACGTCAATTTGGCCGCCTTGAGTGGAAAAACAGTCGTTTTGTACTTCTATCCTAAGGATGACACGCCCGGTTGCACCAATGAGGCCAAGGCCTTTAGCGAATCGGCGGAGGCCTTCGCAGCCTGTGACGCGGTGGTGATTGGTGTGTCGCGCGATACCGTCGCCAGCCACACCAAGTTCAAGGCCAAGTATGCGCTCAACCTGATCCTAGCCTCAGACGAGGACGGCGCCGTGGTCGAGGCCTATGGCTGCTGGGTGCAAAAAAGCATGTATGGCCGCACCTATATGGGCATCGAACGCTCAACCGTCTTGATTGGCCCCGATGGCAAGATTTTGAAAATCTGGCGCAAGGTCAAGGTTCCCGGTCATGCCGAGCAGGTGCTTGCATTCATCAAAGCCCAGTAACTCCGGCCGTGGACAGGCCGCTAAGGCAAGGTTATCGAAAAGCGGGTTGCTCGCGACCGACTGTCTGAGTTCAGCAACCTAGGGCCAACCCACTGCAACCGCCATGCGGATTACACGCCTTGCTCACTTCATTACTATTTTCAGGCTTAGGTCGGGATTTTCAACCTGAAATTCGTTAACAAATAGTAATGGTTACGACAATCGAGCTTGCCAATTTGACATTTGTCATGCTTATACCGCTTACCTGAAACGGCGGATAGACGAGACCATGACCCATGGCCGCGCGGCACGTATGCGCCAGATTTTTTCTGAGCTTTTTCAAGAGCGCCACATCTATTTGCGCGCTCAAGGTCAGGTGAACAGTATTGTCCTGACCCCGCGTCGGCAGATGGTTATTGCCGGTGCCTTGGTCGGCCTGGTAGTTTGGCTGTGCGTGTCGACTGTTGCTATGGCCGTAAGCGCCATGTCGCTTAGCCGAACCGATCAGGAGGTCGCCAAGACTCAGGCCAAGTATGAGCGATGGATCGCCGACCGCCAGGCCCGCCTAAACAGTGCTGTTGCCCAATTGAACGCGAATAATGGCTCGATCGACGATTTGGCCAATTCAATCGAAAAGCGCCACGCGGCGCTTGCCATGCTGGTCACCGATTTTCGTGGCGTTCCAGGTGCGGCCCGCGCCCTCACCCCCTCGATCACGCCGGACTCCATTTTAGGCGCCAGCCCCCTTGAGCGGGTGCAGGCCGTGCATCTGGATCAAGACCGGATGGTCCAGCGCGCTGAAACCTTTGCCAAGAGCCGCGCCGACCGCTTGAGGCTCGCCTTTAGACTGGCAGGCCTCAGCCCCAACGGCTATGCCACGCAAAAATCGGGGCTCGGTGGACCCTTGATTGATGCCAAGGACCCCAAGGCCCTGGGCGCGGTGCTGGATGTTGATCCCGAATTTGCACAGCGCATCCAGAGCGCCGCGACCAATATGACCGATATGCGTGCCTTGAATAATGCGGCAGAGCGCCTCCCCTTTGCCCGGCCCACTGTTCATACCCAGCAGACCAGCGGCTTTGGCGTGCGCTTTGACCCCTTTAATAGACGCCCAGCCATGCATTCTGGCCTCGATTTTGCGGGCGGCTTTATGACGCCAATCTATGTCACCGCGCCCGGCATTGTATCCTTTACCGGAGTGCGGTCTGGATATGGCAATACGGTCGAGGTTGACCATGGTCGCGGGTTCAAGACGCGTTATGCCCACTTACAAGGCATTTCTGTCCGACCTGGTCAGCGCGTAGGCGTTGGGCAGCGCATCGGTGCCATGGGCTCTACAGGACGCTCCACGGGCGTACATCTGCACTATGAAGTGTGGGTTAATGGGCGGGCTCAAAATCCAGCCAGATTTGTCAAGGCAGGGGACTATGTTCAACAAGCGAACGGTTAAGACCGGCTATACCGATAATTCCAGCGCAATGGCCCTGCCGGTGCTTACTGACGGGAAAAAGTCATTAAAGGCTGCATCTATGATTGGCGATGACATGGTCATCGAGGGCAATGTTTCCGGCACAGGTGAACTTCATCTGGACGGCATTGTTCGCGGGGAAATTAAGATCGAACACCTAACCATTGGCGAAACCGGCCATGTTGAAGGCGCGGTTACGGCCGACACGATCGAGATCCGCGGCCGTCTGGTTGGCACGATTTTTGGCAAGTCCGTGCGCCTCTATGGCACGGCCAATGTCGATGGCGACATCACGCATGAACAATTATCGATGGAGCCAGGCGCCTTCTTCCAGGGCCGCAGCGTAAAGTTTCAGCGTCAGGCCCTTACCGAATCCGTGCCTGTGACGGTCGAAAAGGCCGACATCTAGGCTTTTGAAACCATGAACAAGATTAGGGCGTGAAGGGAGCCCTCCTTCACGCCCTTTTTTGTTAGGCTTCGCGGGTGACCCCAACCCTTTGGGCTAGGGACGCGCCCATAAACCGGTCAAGATCACCGTCGAGTACGCCTTGGGTGTCAGACGTCTCCATCTCGGTGCGCAGATCCTTGACCATCTGATAGGGCTGCAGGACATAGGAACGGATCTGGTGGCCCCAGCCAATATCGGTTTTTTGGTCTTCCAAGACCTGGGCCGCGGCCTCACGTCTTTGAAGTTCAAGCTCATAAAGCCGCGCGCGCAGCATTTTCCACGCTTCTTCGCGGTTTTGATGCTGGGACCGGCCCGCCTGACAGGCGACGGCAACGCCGGTTGGGATGTGGGTCAGGCGCACAGCAGAATCGGTCTTATTAATATGCTGACCACCCGCGCCCGAAGCCCGATAGGTATCGGTACGCACGTCTGACGGATTAATATCGATCTCGATCGTGTCATCCACCACCGGATAGACCCAGACCGAGGCAAAGCTGGTATGGCGCTTGGCCGCCGAGTCAAACGGTGAAATCCGCACCAGACGATGCACACCCGCCTCAGTCTTGAGCCAGCCATAGGCATTGTGGCCCTTGATCTGCAAGGTCACAGACTTGATCCCAGCCTGTTCGCCCTGGGTCTCTTCGATCAGGTCAATGCCCATGCCATGCGCATTGGCCCAGCGCGAATACATCCGCAAAAGCATACCCGCCCAGTCATTGGACTCGGTCCCGCCCGCGCCAGAATTGATTTCCAGATAGGCATCATTGCTATCGGCCTCACCCGATAACAGGGCCTCAAGCTCGGCACGGCCTGCCTGATCCTTGATCATGGCTAATTGCGCGCGCGCCTCATCGAGCGAGGCCTCATCGCCCTCGGCATCAGCCATTTCGGCATAGCCCAGCGCATCAGCTAGGTCCCGCTCCAGGCGCATCACACTCTCGACCTGGCCGGACAATTGGGTGCGCTCACGCATCACAGCCTGGGCATCGGCTGGGCGATCCCAAAGCGTTGGATCTTCTACGCGGGCATTGAGCTCATCAAGCTTTCTAAGGGCAAGATCCCAGTCAAAGACGCCTCCTGAGCAGTCCGATGGACTGCTCGATATCGGCAGAAGCTGCCTCGACATCCGCTCTCATAATCTCTTACTCCAATAGGCCGTCGGCGCGGGGCATAGCCCGCCTGCGGACCAAACACAATCCATGCCTCTAGCGCGTTTAATAGAGTCCCGACAGGTCCTCGGGTACCTTTTGAATCTTGGGCGGCGGCGGGGCTGCAGGCACGCCATTGCCCGAGGCCTGGCCATAGGGAACCGGGCCTGTACTATCTAGCGCAGCGCGCGGTTCAGTGCCCGGCCGGAAGGCTTCTTGCACACCATTGACCAGGACAAACCGCGTGGATTTGGGCACCTTAAAGTCCCGAACGGGCACCCCCCTTAAGGCGGTCTGCATGAAATCGATAAAGATCGGAACAGCAGCAACAGCGCCGGTTTCATTATTGCCAAGGGTGCGGTTGTCATCGAAGCCAACAAACACGCCGACAACGATCTCTGGTGAATACCCAACAAACCAAGCGCTGCGGTATTCATTGGTGGTGCCGGTCTTACCCGCGAGCGGCCGACCGAGCGAACTGACCTGATAGGCCGTGCCGTGCTGGACCACACCCTTGAGCATGCTGGTAATCTGATAGGCGGTGATTGGGTCTAGCACGTCGGTGCCAGACGGCAGCAAATGCGGCGATTCTTCACCGCTAAAGCCGTTTTTACAGGCGACGCAATCGCGCTGTTCAGCGCGCAACAAGGGATTGCCATCCCGGTCCTGGACCATTTCGATCAGGTGCGGCTCAACCCGGCGTCCACCATTAATGAAAGGCGCATAGGCCGAGGTCAGCTTGAACGGGGTTGTCTCGCCAGATCCCAGGCTCATGGCCAGAACAGGCTGCATATCGGCGACCACGCCAAACCGGACGGCAAGATCGCGGATCTTGTTCATCCCCACGCTCTGTGCAAGGCGCACAGTCATAGTATTGAGCGACTGCTCCAAGCCTTTGCGCAGATAGAGCAAGCCATGATAGTCCTTATCGAAGTTTTCAGGTGCCCAATCCTTGTCGGCGGTCGCGCCCTTTAATGTAATCGGGGCATCGGCAACCTGGCTAGCGGGAGTAAAGCCATTTTCTAAAGCGGTGGCATAGACAAAGGGCTTAAAGGCCGAACCCGGTTGGCGCATGGCCTGAGTGGCACGGTTAAACTTTGACAGAGAATAACTATAGCCGCCAACCATGGCCAAGATCCGCCCGGAATAGGGATCCATGGCCACTAGCGCACCATTAACAATTGGGGTCTGGCGCAGGGCGAACTGCCCAGAGGCCTTGGTCGGCTCAACAAATACCAGGTCCCCGACCTTGAAGCCCTTGGTCGCATTGGCCCAAATGACATCAGTGCCCTGGATCAAACCGCGTTGGCCATTGGTCAGGCGCACACGCACGCTGGCACCGGTGGTCTCAACCACGGCGGCATGCCAGTCCCTGCGCTCTGCGGGCGGGGCAAGGCTTTGAGCGGCCTTTTCCCAGCCGGGCTTGATCTCGACATGCCCCATACCGCCGCGCCAGCCATGGCGGCGATCATAAAGCTCAAGCCCCTGCATCAAGGCAATGCGGGCCGCGGTCTGCAGGCGCGAATCCAGGGTGGTGCGCACATAATAGCCGCCCTCATCGACCTTATCACCCAAGGTCAAAAGCGCCCGGCGGCGGACCTCGGCCAGGAAATAGTCGGCGTCGCGATAGCGGGTACGCGTTGGCTCGGCCTGCACCACCAGATCCCTAGCCATGGCCGCCTTTGCATCGGCAGGACTTGCCCAGCCAAGGCTCGCCATTTCGCCAATGATCCAGTTGCGGCGGCGGATGGCCGCGGCCTTGTTGCGCACGGGCTGATAATTTTGCGGCCCCTTGGGCAGGGCAGCCAGATAGGCGCATTCTTCGAGGGACAGGTCTGACAAGGACTTACCAAAATAATTATAGGCGGCGACCCCAACCCCAAACGAGCGATAGCCCAGCCAGATCTCGTTGAGATACAGCTCCAAAATCTTGGGCTTGCTAAGCGTGCCTTCGAGCTGGTTGGCGAGAATGGCCTCTTTCAGCTTTCGCCCCACTGTGGCGTCGCTATTGAGCAACACATTCTTGGCGACCTGCTGGGTAATGGTCGAGCCACCTTCTAGGCGGCGGCCCCGCGTCACATTGATCACATTCTTCAAGACCGCGCGGCTCAGGCCCTGATAGTCAATGCCGCTATGCTGAAAGAAGTTGCGGTCTTCGGCCGCGAGAAAGGCATGCACCAATTGCGGCGGCATTTGCTCATAGGGCACAAAAATGCGCCGCTCGCGTGAAAACTCACCGATCAGTGTGCCATCCCAAGCATAGACCCGCGTCGCGGTCGGCGGATGATAATCGGCCAGATCAGCCGCGTCTGGCATGTCATGGAACAACAGGGCGGAATAGATGGCGAGACAGAACCCAGCCAGGGCAATGACGCTCAACACAACCACGCCCGTGATCGCCAACCAACGTTCAAGGCGTTGCAAGATCAAAGACCTCCAGCGATCCGATAACCGAACAAGCCGCGATCTAACGCGTCTGACGGCTCAAGGTAAAGCTTTGCGGGTCGAATTCAGAAGCCAAGGCCCAAAAAACTTTGGCTCAGCGCGAAGCCAAGTGAATGCTCTGGGCGAAATAGGCATCTATGGCGTCACCGACGGAGTCCATAAAATCCTTGCGCGTATCGTCCCCGGCCAAAAGGCTTTCATCCTCACGATTGGTGATAAAGCCCATTTCCAAAAGCACGGCCGGGACGTCAGGGGCCAAAAGTACGGCAAAGCCTGCATCACGGTGGCTCTTGGCCAGAAGCGGCACGTCCTGATCAATATTGTCCAACAGGATCTGGGCAAAATTGGCTGAACGGTTCTTGGTCTCGCGCTGGGTTAGGTCAAACAGGATCTGCTTAACCGCCTTATCCTGGGTCGGCAGGCTGGCATTGACCAGCCAGTCATTCTTGTCGAGCATGCTTTTTGCAGCCCGGTCGGAGCCCTTGTCTGACAAGGTATAGACTGACGCCCCGCGGGTCTGGTCATTCATGCCCGAATCCGAATGCAGCGAGATGAACAGGTCGGCATTGGCACTGCGGGCAATCTGCACCCGCTGATCGAGCGGGATAAAGACGTCGTCACTGCGGGTTAAGACCACCTTATAGTCGCCCGACCGCTCAAGCCGCGCCTTCAAGGCCAAGGCCGCGCCGAGATTAATGTCTTTCTCCCAGTGCTCCGAGCCCTTAGCACCAGGATCGTGGCCGCCATGGCCAGCATCGATCACGACAATCTTTTTGAGCCTTTGCGGGATCGGCGCGACAGACCGTTTAACGGGAAAATTTTTCACCAGCGCAACCGGCTTTGCCGACGCGGTAACGACCCGTTCAGGCACAACCGGCCCAGCCTTGGCCTGATCTATTGGGCCGGCGACGCCCGGGACAATATCGAGCACATAGCGATAATGTGCCTGATCCTTGCCGGGCGGGATTAAGAACTGGCGCTTTACGGTGCCGGGCTGAGACAAGGCCAATCGAAGGCGCACAGCGCCCGCAGCCTCATCCACCACCCAAGACTTGACCAGACCCGACCCAAAGCCCTGCATTTCACCGCCAGCCATTAGGTCTGGCATGGCCAAGATCAGCTTATTGTCCTGACTAACGCTCGAAACCATCTGGCCACGCGCGGGGCGATTAAGCTCAATCACAACCCTAGTCTCGGCAAGACTACCGCCAAACCGAACCGTGTAAATATTTCCAGCCGCGGCCTGAGCTGCGCCGCCGATTGGGCCAAGGCTGAGCAAGACGCAAACCAGGGCTGCAAAAACAGGACGCAAGGCCACCTTTAGCCGGGCCGATGCCGAACCGTTCTTCGAGCCAAAATGCGGGTCAATGACCATAGGTCGCGTCTTATCCCAGATAAAATCTACCCAAGGGCAGCCTAGCTGCCGATCCAGCCCCTCATAACACCCTATTAAGGTACATAAATCGTTAATCACTCTTATGACTTCAAGCGCTTTCCTTTTTTCTGCTTCTGTTGCAAAGTGATCAAATCGCTTAGATCGCCCTGCCCTGCATGGCGCGGCAAGCGTTCCTCGCGTCGTCGGCTGGCCCTAGCAGGTCGCCTAGATGCTTTTTCCGATCCGCGCCGCCCGGCGCGTCAAGGATGCACAACCTCATGGGCAGCGTCGCATACGCCCCTTTCCGGCCTAAGGCCCCTTCTACTGCCCCTCGCGGCGGTGAGGCCCGTCTTGCGCCTGCCCCCCTGCAAATCCGGCCCCGGGGACCTCGTCCCTGCGCGCGCCGCGGAGATTATTTTAATGTCGAAGAAAATGTTAATCGACGCCTCGCACGCCGAAGAGACGCGTGTGGTGGTGCTGGATGGGTCACGGATTGAAGAATTCGATTTTGAAAGCCGTTCCAAAAAGCAGCTTCGTGGCAATATCTATCTTGCCAAGGTAACCCGGGTCGAGCCCAGCCTTCAGGCCGCCTTTGTCGAATATGGCGGCAATCGCCATGGCTTTTTGGCCTTTAACGAAATCCATCCGGATTATTACCAGATCCCCATGGCCGATCGCGAGGCCCTGATGCGCGATATGATGTCCGATGAGGATGATCATCATCACGCAGCGTCTGCGCATCATGAAGACGGCGAGGATGGCGAAGCCGCTGCTGAGGCCGATCATGATGATGACGGCATGGAAGAAGAGGTTGAACGTCGCCGCCGCCGCCTGATGCGGCGCTATAAGATCCAAGAAGTGATCAAGCGCCGCCAGATCATGCTGATCCAGGTCGTTAAGGAAGAGCGCGGCAATAAGGGCGCAGCCCTCACCACCTATCTGTCCTTGGCCGGTCGCTATGGCGTCCTGATGCCCAATACGGCCCGCGGCGGCGGCATTAGCCGCAAGATCACCACGGTTACCGACCGCAAGCGTTTGAAATCTGTGGTCCAGAGCCTGGACGTGCCGCAAGGCATGGGCCTGATTGTCCGCACGGCGGGCGCCAAGCGCACCAAGGCCGAGATCAAGCGCGACTATGAATATCTGCTGCGTCTATGGGAAAACATCCGTGACGTCACCCTGCACTCCATTGCCCCGGCCTTGATCTATGAGGAAGAGGACCTGGTGAAGCGGGCCATCCGCGACATGTATGACAAGGAGCTGGAAGGCATCTGGGTCGAGGGCGAGGACGGCTATCGCGAGGCCAAGGAATTCATGCGGATGCTGATGCCTTCGCAAGCCAAAAAGATCCAAGCCTATCGCGAACCCACGCCCCTTTTTGTGCGCCATAAGGTCGAGGACCAACTCGCGCAAATCTATACGCCGGTCGTTCCCCTGCGTTCGGGCGGCTATCTGGTGATCAACCAGACCGAGGCCCTAGTCGCGGTCGATGTCAATTCTGGCAAGGCGACCCGCGAGCGCAATATTGAGGCCACGGCGCTTAAGACCAATCTGGAAGCCGCCGAAGAGGCCGCGCGCCAATTGCGTCTGCGCGATCTGGCGGGCCTGGTAGTGATCGACTTCATCGATATGGAGGAGTCGAAGAATAACCGGGCCGTTGAAAAGGTCTTGAAGGACTGCCTGAAAGACGACCGCGCCCGGATCCAGATGGGCAAGATCTCGTCCTTTGGTTTGATGGAAATCTCGCGCCAGCGTCGCCGCTCCGGCGTGCTGGAAGGCACGACCCATGTTTGCGAGCACTGCGCAGGCGTTGGCCGGGTCCTGTCGGTGGAATCCAGCGCCTTGTCCGCCTTGCGCGGCATTGAGATGGAGGCTGTTAGCGGCGGGGCCGGGACTATTGTCCTGCGCGTGCCCCAGGCGGTTTGCCTCTATATCCTCAATGAAAAACGCCCCTATCTGGAGCGCGTGCGCCTGACCAAGGGCCTGGTAGTCACCATTCAGATCGACACCAGCCTGGCCCATGCCGAACATGCGATTGACCGGATTGAGTCCCGCGAATTTGAGCCTTCGCCCGAGGTCTTGGCTGCGGTTGCCCGCATCCCGTTTGATGACAGCCAAGACGACCTGGTCATGGATGACGAGGATGTCGAAGACGAGGATGATGAACTGATCGCCGATGGCGATGACGAAGACGAAGGCGATGACCAGCCCGCCAAGGCGCGTCCGGCTCAGGGCCGCAATGGCGCGGGCCGAAGCGAGGAGGCCTTGGACGATAGCGAGGCCGGTCGCCGACGCAAGCGTCGTCGTCGTCGCGGCCGCCGGGGTGATGAGCCTGCAGATCGTTCGCCTAGCGCAGATAGTGATGACGAAGCCGATCAGGACGATGAGGCGGAATCGCGTGAAGTTGGTGAAGGCGGCGAAGGCGGTGATCTGACCGAGGCCCAACGCCGTCGCCGTCGCCGTGGCCGCAGGGGTGGTCGCCGGATGCGTGAAGACGTGCGCACTGACGAGCCCTATGGCTGGACCCGCCCTCGCGCGCCGGATGGCGACCCCTATATCTGGTTTGACCCGCTTCAGCCCCGGCCCCGGCTGGTCGAGGCTGCCGCGCCCATCGAAGCGCCTGTCGCCGTGATCGCGGCTGCACCAGCCATCATGGCCTCGATTGAAACCACTGAAGCGGTGCTGGCGGAACAGGATACCCCCGCCGCAAAGCCAGGGCGTAAGCGTCGGCCAACCAAGGCCAGTGCCGCGGCTGCGCCTGAAATCACGACAGAGCGTGCCCTCGAGACGATCACTTCTGAGCCTGCTCAAGAGCCCGCCCTCGATATCTGGGTTGAGCTTCCAGCGGTTGACGAGCCAAAAGCCAAGCCCGCAAAAGCCCGCCGCAGCCGCGCCAAGGCCAAGCCAGAGGCTGAAGCCGTTGTCGATGACGTTATCGAGGCCGTCATTATGGAGGCGGTGGTCGAACCGGTCCAGGCCGCGCCTGCATCAGAGCCTGAGCTGGCGCCAGAGCCTCTGCCTGCGCCTGCGCCTGCGCCTGCGATTGAGGCGACCCCTATTGAAACGCCAGCGGCCAAGCCCAAGAAGGGCTGGTGGCGGCGCGGCTAAACCCCTATCCTGTCCCCAAGGGGTATTATCCCCCGCGCCTTAAACCGCGCGGGGGCCAGTTTGGAGCGATCGTTTGGCCCCTCTATCGCGTGTTCGACCTGTTCTCGGCCAAGGCGGCAAAAGCCGCATACGCCGAGGCTTGGCCGCCTTGGCCGCAATCGGCCTAATTTTCGGTCACACCACAGCCGCCCAGGCCCAATCCATGGCCTTGATCCGAGATACGGAGATTGAGGAGACCTTGCGGGTCTATTCAGATCCCGTTTTTTCCGCTGCCGGACTGACGCCCAAGAATGTGAATATCCATTTGATCGGCGATAAGGAGATCAATGCCTTTGCCGCCGGTGGTCAAAACCTATTTCTCAATACCGGTCTGATCATCGAGACCAAGACGCCCAATGAGCTGATCGGGGTCATTGCCCACGAGACCGGTCACATTGCCGGCGGCCATTTGGCGCGCTCAGGCGATGCCAGCCGAGCCGCGACCGGCACCTTTATCCTGACCATGGGCCTTGGTGTCCTCGCCGCCATTGCCGGAGCACCGGATGCTGCGGCCGTCCTGGTCGGCAATTCGGGTTATTTCGCGACCCTGTCCGTGCTGGGTTATAGTCGGGTGCAGGAATCCGCGGCCGACCAGGCCGCCGCCACCTATCTGGATCACAGCGGCCAGTCTGGCCGGGGTCTGGTGCGCTTTTTCGACAATTTCCGTTATCAGGAAGTGTTTTCCGACGCTAAGCGCTATCCTTTTTTCCGCAGTCACCCCCTGTCCTCGGACCGGATTGAAGCCTTGCGGGTTCGGGTCGAGGCCCTGCCCAATTACGACAAGATCGATAGTGCCGCGCTTCAGGATCGGCACATGATCATGATTGCCAAGCTCAAGGCGTTCATGAACCCGCCGCAACAGACCTTTATCGAATTCAAGGAATCCGACCCCAGCTATCCCGCCCGCTATGCCCGCGCCATTGCCTATTACCGGTCACTGGAAACCGAAAAGGCGCTCAAGGCGATTGATGCCCTGTTAAAGGACCAGCCCGATAATCCATATCTGTGGGAACTGCGCGGTCAGACTCTGTTTGAATCGGCCAGGGCCAAGGAGGCTGAGCCCGCCTATCGGCGCTGTATCGAACTAATGCCCAAGGCGGCCCTGTTTCATCTGGCGCTTGGGCAAACCCTATTGGCTCAGGATGATGCCAAGCGCACAGACGAGGCCATTGACCAGATCAACCGGGCGATGGAGATCGAGGACGATAACCCGTTCGGCTGGCGTATGCTGTCTGAGGCCTATGACCGCAAGGGCCAGCCCGGCATGGCGCGTCTAGCCGCGGCAGAGCAGTTTTTCGCTGTTGGCTCACCGACCGAGGCACGGGTCTTTGCCATGCGCGCGCGCGAGGCCCTAACCAAGGGCAGCCCCGAATGGCGCCGCGCCACCGACATTGTCCTGACCTCCGAGCCAACCGATCAGGACCTTAAGGATCTGGCTAAGGAAGGCAGCACAGCGCCGCGCCATAAGCGCCCGGCCGCACATCCCGACACAACCGAAACCCAGGCCCCAGCGCCTGAACCAAGCCCGGCCCCCACCGCCAAGGCTCCGCAAACCCCGCCGACGGCTAACGGCCCCATTCTTCTGCCAATCCAAGGAAAGTCCTGATCCATGCGCCTGTTAAAGACCCTGGCCGTTCTCGCGGCTGCCCTAAGCCTTTCGGGCTGTAATCTGGTGCAGAATGACAAGGCGTTTGGGGAGCGGGTACGCGTCTATCTGGTCAATCATCCCGAAGTGATCGAAGAGGCCCTCACCCATCTGCAACAAAAACAGGTGGCCGAGGCGGCCAGCCTGACCCGCAGCAAGATTGGTGAAAACCACGCGGCCCTAATCGCTGATCCGCGCGATTTCGTTGCTGGAAACCCCAAGGGCGCGATTACCGTGGTCGAGTTTTTTGATTATCGCTGCGGCTATTGCAAGGCGGCCCAGCCCGAGCTTGAGCAATTGCTGGCGCAAAACCGCGATGTGCGTCTCGTGCTCAAAGAATTCCCGATCCTGCCCGACCATGATGGCCGCCTTGGCGTGTCCCTGCGCGCCGCCCGCGCCGCCTTGGCCGCCGGTGTACAGGGCAAGTATGTCGCCGTGCATACGGCCCTGATGGCACAAAAGACCCTGGATGATGACGCGATTAATGCTGTGCTGGTCGCAAATGGCCTAAACCCAACCGCCATCAAGGCCAGCGGCGAGGCCGATGCGGTCACCGACCACCTCACCGCCACCCACACCCTTGGCAATGCCATAGGCGTTCAGGGCACACCCGCCTTCATTATCGGCGAAACCATGATTGCCGGCGCCGATATCGAGGCCCTAAAAGCCGCCATCGAAGACGCCCGACGCAATGCCAATAAGGCCGGGCCCAAGGCGGGTTAGGCCGATCGGTTTCAGTCCGAAAAGCCCCCTCCACCGCTTCGCGGTTCCCTCCCCCAAGTGGGGAGGATTGATTAGGGCTAAATCTTCCCCCTCTGGGGGAAGTACTGGCAAAGCCGGGGATGGGGGCTTGGGCCGGTGCAGAGCCCCCTCCACCGCTTCGCGGTTCCCTCCCCCAAGGGGGGAGGATTGATTAGGGCTAAATCTTCCCCCTCTGGGGGAAGTACCCGCGGAACGGGGGATGGGGGCTTGCCCAACCAGCCCATCGTCAGCTTTTACCCCCTAAATCAACCCCGCCAAGGGCGAGGACGGGTCTGCATACAGGCGTTTGGGCATGCGGCCGGCCAGATAGGCTTCACGGCCAGCAATAACCGCATGCTTCATGGCGCTGGCCATGAGGATCGGATCACGGGCCTCGGCAATAGCCGTGTTCATCAAGACGCCGTCGCAGCCAAGCTCCATGGCAATGGCCGCATCAGACGCCGTGCCAACGCCCGCATCGACCAGCACGGGTACCTTGGCCTGTTCGACGATCAGGCGAATATTGACGCGGTTTTGGATTCCTAGGCCTGAACCAATTGGCGCGCCAAGCGGCATGATGGCCGCCGCGCCCGCCGCTTCCAGCTTGCGGGCATAGACCGGGTCATCGCTGCAATAGACCATGACATCAAAGCCCTCTGCGACCAGCAGTTTAAGCGCGCGCAGGGTCTCTTCCATATCCGGATAAAGCGTCTTGGGATCGCTCAAGACCTCAAGCTTGACCAGGCTCCAACCGCCCGCCTCGCGCGCCAAACGCAATGTGCGAACAGCGTCTTCGCCGGTAAAACAGCCCGCCGTATTGGGCAAATAGGTGAACCGGTCGGGTTTGACATAATCCACCAGCATGGGCTGGCTCGGATCGGATAGGTTCACCCGGCGCACCGCGACCGTGACGATCTCGGCCCCTGCGGCTTCAGCCGCCGCCGCATTGACCGCATAATCCTTATATTTGCCGGTGCCGACAATCAGGCGCGAGTGAAAAGTCTTGCCCGCTACAGTCCAAGTGTCCGCGCCGCTCATCTCAGCCGCCTCCAATAAAATGCACGATCTCGATTCGGTCCCCGTCACTTAGGGGAGTCCGGTCATAGGCTGATCGCGGTACAATTTCGAGGTTTCGTTCAATCGCCAGCTTGCGGCCATCTAGACCAAGCGCCTCGATCAGGCCCGAAATCGCGGTAAGGCCTGAAAATACCCGCTCTTCGCCGTTCACAATCAGGTGCATATTGGCTCTCTTCCCTAACCCATGGCGGCGCAAAGCTTGTGAAGGCGCGCTAGCAGCGATACAAGACACCACCTAATGACGGCGGGGGCGCATGTCCAAGATCATCTTTGTCCTGAATGGGCCCAATCTCAATCTTCTCGGTGTCCGAGAGCCGCATATTTATGGCTCGGCCACCTTGGCCGATGTCGAGGCCATGTGCCTCGCCAAGGCCAAGGCCTTGGGATTTAGCATAGACTTTCGCCAGACCAATCATGAAGGTGTGTTGATTGACTGGGTGCAAGAGGCCCGGACGGCCGCCTGCGCTCTGGTTCTTAACCCGGCTGGCTATGGTCACACCTCGATCGCCCTACTTGATGCTTTGAAATCCCTAACCATACCGGTTATTGAGTGCCACCTGTCTAATCCGGCGGCACGCGAAGCGTTTCGTCATTCCACCTATGTCGCACTCGCGGCAACGGGGCTGGTGTCTGGCTTCGGGGCCAAGAGTTATGAACTGGCCATCGAGGCTGCCGCGACCCTCAGCTTAAAACCATAGCCGTCAAGGCGTGAAGACAAGGCTTTTTCCATGACCGTTTCAAAAAACACCAGCGTTCCGATCGATTCGCGTCTGGTCCGCAAACTGGCCGATATTCTGCAAGAAACCGGCTTAAGCGAGATCGAGGTCGAGCAAGGCGATCTGAAAATCCGCGTGGTGCGAACCTTGACCGCGGCGGCCCAAACCATGGCGGTTGCAGCGCCCATGGCCTATGCCCCCTCCGCGCCTGTGGCTGCGTCGGCGGACGTGGCGACCGCCCCTGTGGCCAAGGAAGTACCCCAAGGCGATATCGTCAAGTCACCCATGGTTGGCACGGTCTATCTTCAGCCCCAGCCCGGCGCAGCGGCGTTTTGTAAGATCGGTGACACGGTGACCGAAGGCCAGACTCTGCTGATCGTAGAAGCCATGAAGACCATGAACCCAATCTCTGCCCCGCGTGCGGGCAAGGTGGTCGATATCCTTATCGCTGACGGCGACCCGATCGAGTTCGGTGAACCCCTCGTGATCCTCGGTTAGAGCGATGTTTGATAAGGTCCTGATTGCCAACCGCGGCGAAATCGCCCTGCGGATTCACCGCGCCTGTAAGGAAATGGGCATTGCCACTGTGG
>CANGCO010000024.1 GCA_947452365.1 Caulobacteraceae bacterium | reverse complement strand
TTCTTATCGCTTTTGACGGCGTGCCAGTCGAATTCCATCAAGGATATATACGCTGTTTGCGCAGTTCGTGCAAACAAAACTACGCTGCCAGCGCAGTCGCTCGGACAGATTGGGGGTCCATAATGGGCGGACAATACCATGGGCTCAGGCATGGCCTATCAAACCGGAGACAAGTTCGCATTGGACTGACAGCACCGCCGCCCTGGCTGAGTGGAAGTTGCTCATGGCCTGAGGCCAGAAGCGCCCTGCCCTTGCTCCGCAAAGCGGAGCCACTTTCGCATCGGACTGCCAGCACCGCCAGCGCCTTTTCGCGGCATGCTGCCTTTTGCACCCCACCGGACTGGCGAATATGCCCTGTTTATCCAGCCTTGCGGTCAGCCCCCAAAGCCTTAAGCGCATGTTGGGGGTCGCGGCTCAAGATGCGAAACAGGGCGCGAGCGGCTGGATCGATGCGCACGCGGCCCTGTTCCCAGTTACGAAGCGTGGCGACCGGAATACGCAAGGTCTTTGCAAATTCGACCTGGGTCATGCCGATCTGTTCGCGGATTTGGGCAGGCGGCACCTCCTCGATCCATGGACCGAGGGCGGCATTAGGGTCTTCGCCATCCTCGCGCATATGTTTGGCAATGTCGGCCTCGCTGGTTGCCGCGACCTTTGCGAGATCGGCCCTCGGCTGTGACGCCCTGATCTGTTCCAGTGTCATGCGTGCCATAGTGTGCGCTCCTTCCTATTGGCCAATCGGGCCGAAATGATCCAGCGGACATCGTCTCGGTCCGTATAGATGACCACGATTACCAAGCCGTCGATCTCGCCTATGGCCTTAACCCGAACCTCGCCATAGTCCTCACGATCATCAATCGTCGTAAGAACCCGACCAAAGAAGATCTGGGCTGCGAAATCGAATCCGAAGCCGCGCGCCTCAAGATTCTTATCGCTTTTGACGGCGTGCCAGTCGAATTCCATCAAGGATATATACGCTGTTTGCGCAGTTCGTGCAAACAAAACTACGCTGCCAGCGCAATCTCTCTGGTAGATAGAGGGTCCATAATAGGCGGACAATGCCATGGGTTCAGGCATCGCCTATCAAACCGGAGACCTGTTCGCCTAGGACTGCGGGCACCGCCAAAATCTTATTGCAAAACAATGAGATGGCCCTTTGAGGGGCAAAAATCCCTAGCTTCCGCGCCGTTTTGCTGATGCCATCCGCACCTCGGAAAATGCCGGGGCGGCTCAGTTTGGCTCTATTTTCAAACAGGGTGTTTCGGTTTCTATTGACTTGGGGTCCTGCGTGTTTGCTCAATGTGGTTCGCGCAATTATGCACGGACAGATAAGGCCCCGCGGATGAGTTTTGACGATTATGCCCGATATGATGCGCTTGGGCTCGCAGAACTGGTTCAAAAGAGTGAGGTCTCTGCGCTTGAGCTTGTTGATGCGGCGATTGAGCGGATCGAGCGGCATAATGGTGCCCTTAATGCCGTCGTGTATAAGGCCTATGACCAGGCCCGCCAGGTGGCTAAGAGCGACTTGCCTGCCGGCCCTTTCCGGGGCGTGCCCTTCCTGATCAAGGATCTCGGTGCGCAGGTGCAAGGTTGGCCCCGCACGTCAGGCTCAAACTTTGCGCAGGTCGCTTCAGATGATGAGGATAGCGAACTCGTCCGTCGTTATCGCGCCGCAGGCGTAGTGCTGCTCGGCAAGACCAATACGCCCGAATTTGGCATTCCCGGCGTTACCAATTCGGAACGTTTGGGCCCCTGTGGGAACCCGTGGAATCCAGAGCATATTTCTGGCGGCTCCAGCGGCGGCGCGGCGGCGGCTACGGCGTCAGGTATGGTGCCAATGGCCCATGCCAGTGACGGGCTGGGCTCTATCCGAATTCCCGCAGCCAATTGTGGGCTGGTGGGTATGAAGACCACCCGCGACCGCACCCCTATCTGCGAAGTTACAGATGGCGCCGTTGGGTTTTCGGTTCATCACGTCGTCAGCCGAACAGTACGAGACAGCGCCGCCATGCTGGACGCCACCGGCTATGCCCAGCCTGGCGACCCATTCCAAGCCCCGGCTAAGGCTGGCTCCTATTTACAGGATGTTTCGAGATCACCAGGTCGGTTGCGGATCGCATGGTCAGCTGAGACCCCGAGTGGGCGGCCCATGTCGGACGAGATGATCAAGGCCTTGCATGACACGGTCGCAACGCTAGAGGCCCTAGGCCATGAGGTGTTCGAGCAGGGTCTTGGCATTGATTATCGGCTTCTCTATCGGTCCCAGAGCTTGGTTAGCGCGTCGAATTTCTCGGCCACAATCCAGCGTTGGATTGACCAACTGGGCCGCCAGCCCAATGAGGCGGAACTGGGTGCGCTGGCGCAGCGCGGCTGGGAGGCCGGCTTGAAGATCACGGGCCAGCAAGCGCTCTGGGGCTGGCAACAGCTTCGCCTAATCAATCGCCAGATTCTGAACCGGTTCGAGACATTTGATGTATTTTTAACCCCCACTATGTCGACAACATCACCGCGCCTTGACTGGCTAGACCCGATAACGGTTCCGATTAAGGAATTCGACCGGCGTCAGGCCGAGACCTATGGGACCACCCCGCCTTTCAACTTCACCGGACAGCCGTCCTTGTCCCTGCCCTTGTGGCAATCGGCTGTGGGCCTACCCATGGGCATGATGTTTACGGGGCGCTTTGCCGACGAAGCGACCCTTTTTAGGCTCGCTGGACAGTTGGAAAAGGAACTTCCTTGGTGTGATCGTCGCCCTCCGATTTGGAACTGATGCGGCGCCATGGGAAAATGTGTAAGCCCGTTTGGCGTTAAAGCTTCGAGCTGATATTGGGGAGGATCTGCACGCTGGTGTTGTTATAAAAAATTGCCGCCGATCAGCAGCGGCATAATCTGTACCGCATGACCCAGCCCAAAAAGCCCATTTCGGTATTTCAATTCGCCGCCCGAGGTCATCCGGCGCGTGGTCATGATGTATGTGAAATACCCTCGTCGGTGCGGAACCTTGATGACCTCCTGGCCAAGCGCGGCATCGACATTTGTCATGAGACCGTGCGGTCCTGGTAGAACCGGTGCGGGCCGATATTTGCCGCGAAGATCCGTCGCAAACGGGTCGACAGGATGCGGGCTTTCACCCATTAGCGCAGGCCTCTCGATGCGGTTTTTTGTCAAGATTAATGGCCAGAGCTAGGCACTATGGCGCGCCGTCGACCATGAGGGCGAGGTGCTGGAATCCTACCCGGCAGCGCTGAGAGACGTCGGGGCAATCGGAAAACGGGTGAAAGGACGTCGGTTGAACAACCGACTGGAGAATTCATACCTGCCGTTCCGACGACGAGAGCGAGCCATGCGCCGGTTCCAGCGAATGAAAACCCTCAAGAAATTCGCCTTGGTACCCGCCTCAGTTCACAATCACTATAACCAGGATCACCACCTCAACACCCGGCAGAACGACAAAGACCTACGCTCCGCCGCCCTGGCTGAGTGAAAGTTGCTCATGGCCTGAGGCCAGAAGCGCCCTGCCCATACTCCGCAAAGCGGAGACACTTTCGCATTGGTCCGACGCCACTCAAGGCGGCGAAAGATGAAACAATTCGTAAGTGCCAAACGGGTTGCTGAAATTTGGCTTCACATAATTACCTTGTTAGCTCTCCATTATTAGATAACGTCCGTTTAGTCGCAATGACCGGGGACAAAAAATGCGCCGTCATCAGATCTTTTCCAGCGTTGGTATTGCCGCATTATTACTGGGTGGATGGGGTCAAAGCCTCGCTGCAGAACCGTCCGACACGACTGTGGAAGAGGTTGTGGTGACCGCGCAAAAGCGCGCAGAAAACCTCCAAGACGTGCCGATTGCCATTACGGCACTGACCGCCGAAACCTTGCAAAATCAGCGGGTGGGAAATTTGCTGGGCCTTTCTGGCCTAGCCCCGGGCTTACAAATCAAGACCGATGATAATGCGGCCAATCCACGGATCTTCATCCGGGGGGTCGGGGTCAATGATTTCAATCCATCGACGGCTAGCGCAGTGGGCATTTATATCGATGGCGCCTATGTCGCCTCGCCGCTTGCCCAATTAGGAAGTTTTTATGACCTGCAACAGGTCGAGGTCCTGCGTGGGCCACAAGGCACTCTTTTTGGTCGCAATACGACCGGAGGTGCAATCAATGTGACCACCAAAAAGCCGACCGACACGTTCCAAGCCGATGCCGCTGCGGAATATGGCCGCTTTAATGCGATCAATTTGCAGGGTGGGGTTGGCGGACCGATCTCAGGCGATAAGGTCACGGGTAGGATTTCTGGTCTCTATTTGAAGGATGATGGCTATACGCTCAATCGCCTGACGGGCAATCATGGTAATAATGCCGATCGTTGGGCCTTGCGCGGGGCCTTGCAGTTCAAGCCGAATGACAAGCTGATCGATGACTTGACCATCAGCCGTAGCGAGTCCAAGGGCGGATCAATTCTGGCCTATAACCGCTCGCTGATGCCCGCGACAGAACGAGCAACCGGGCCAGATGGTCTTTGCGCCGCGGGCTATTATACCTCAGGCGAGTGTACCAATGTACTGGGTTACGCCAATACCAGTCGCAATCTTTATCAAGGCGACTATTCTTTTGAGGGCCAGGATGTCGTCAAGCTCACAGGCACGACCAATACTCTGAACTACGATCTTGGCGCAGTAAGCCTTGTTTCGGTCACCAGCTATCAAAAGGCTGATCGCAATGATCAGGAAGAAACCGACGCGAATCCGCTGGGCATCATCACGGCCAGTTATATTGCCCAGCAAACGACGGCCAGCCAGGAATTTCGGCTTCAGTCCAATGGCCATACGCCCTTGCGCTATGTGGTCGGGGTTTATGGCTCACACGACAAGCTGAGCAATAATTCCCAATACGACATACTTGCGGCCCTGCGTGACCCGACTGTGGACAACCCATCTGGTGCAGATCCAGCAGGCAGTATTGCCTTGTTCGGCTGGCCACTGACCCAGACGACCAAGAGTTATGCGGTCTTTGGTCAGGCCGATTTCGATATTAACGACAAGCTAACGGTCACGGGGGGCCTGCGCTATTCGACCGATGAGAAAAACTTTGCCTATATTAGCGAGGCGGAAAACGGTGCCATTCCGATTTTTGCCTTTAAGGGCTCCAAAACCTTTAGTTCCGTATCCGGTCGCCTAGGCGCTCAGTACAAGCTCAGTGACGATGTGAACCTTTATGCCGTCTATAATCGCGGATCAAAAAGCGGCGGGTTTTTCAGTGGCCAAACCACCGAGCCGGCGGATCTTGGTCCCTATCGCGACGAAAAGGTCGATGCTTATGAGGTGGGCGCCAAGAGCGAATTGTTCGATCACCGCCTGAGGGCCAATGTGTCGGCCTTCTATTATAATTACCAAGACTTGCAGGTCTATACGACCATCCAACGTAATCTTTTAACCGTACAATTATTCACTAATGCCTCGGCGGCCAAGATTTACGGTGGTGAGGCGGAGCTTCAGGCCACACCAATCCGCAATCTGGACCTTTCTTTGGGGCTGTCCCTATTGAGCGCGGAATATAAGGACTTTACATCAGTAGGTAATAATTATTCCGGCAATACACTGCCTTCTGCCCCCAAGGCCAGCCTGAATGGGACCGCCCATTACGAGCACGATTTGCCCGTGGGCCGCTTTATCGGCCAGGTCGACTTTACCCACCGCACCAAGGTGTTTTTCGACACCGCCAATACGGCACGCCTGAGCGATCCTTCGCGAACCTTTGTCAATGCACAACTTGGCGTGCGCCTGTCCGATGGGCGCTATGAGGTCGGGGTGTGGGGCCGCAACCTGTTCAAAGAGACCAATATTGTTGATATCACGCCAATTCCCGGCCTTGGTTTTGATATATTGAGTGTTGGTCAGCCCCAGACCTATGGCCTGTATTTGCGAGCTAAATATTGACAGAGCTTGACGGCCCGAGCCTGGGCGGTCCGCCCGTGCATGTCTGGGTTGGCCCATCGCCGACCCTGATCCAGCAGATTGCTGCGTTTGCGGTTGGCATTATGGGGGTATTGTTTGCAGGCGTTGGGCCCTTATTGCTCGGCGGCCTACAGGCGAGCGGCCGTCTCAGCGCGGCCCAGCTTGGCCAGGCTGGAACGGTCGAACTTTTGACCATGGGCTTGGCGGCTGCGGCGGCAGGGCCAGTATTTGGCACCAAGAATCTGCGCC
This sequence comes from Caulobacteraceae bacterium, assembly GCA_947452365.1. Classification (GTDB taxonomy): domain Bacteria; phylum Pseudomonadota; class Alphaproteobacteria; order Caulobacterales; family Caulobacteraceae; genus CAISGS01. The sequence continues at coordinate 24,013 of CANGCO010000024.1, read as the reverse complement.
TGATCGCTGTGGTTTGCGGCCTCGTCTTGGCGATTTGTAACCTTGCCACAACGCGTGTGACCGGGGATGTCTTGACTCTGGTGCGCGGACTAGCGGGGCTGCCGAGCGGCGTCATGATCTGGCTGGTCACCGGCCTGATTGTCCGCTCGCCGCGGCCCGAGCGCTGGTCAGGCCTTTATCTCACGCTTCAGACCTTGGCTCAGCTTGTTGTGGTGGCGGCTATCAGTGCTCTAATTCTCAAGCCTTTTGGGGTTGATGGCGGGTTTTTGTGTCTGGCGGGCTTGAGCCTTGTTGCCGCTATCATCGGTCTGGCCGCACCCAAGGCCTTTGCCCCCATCCAGCATGGGCAGGATGATGCCAAGGGCCTGCCCAGCCTGCGGGGTTGGGTCGCCTTGGCGGCGGCATTTGGTTTTCAGGCCTTTATCCTCGCAGCCTGGATTTATGTTGAACCGCTGTCGCGCCAGTCCGGACATCCAGAGGGCACAGCGGGGCTGGCTATTTCCCTATCCTTAGCGGCGCAGGTCGCTGGGGGTACGGCGGCCACCATTATTGCAGGTCGGATTTCTTGGTTCTGGGCCCTGATGATTTCAATCGCGGGCATGATCGGCTTATTGGCCCTGTTTTATATTCTGCCGGGTGCAGCCATATTCCTCGCCGCCTCTGCAGGCTTTGGCTTTTTATGGATTTTCTCGGCACCCTATCTCACACCGGTCGCGATTGAGTCCGACCCCAGTCGCCGTGCGGCCATGTTTGGGCCAGGCGCAAGCCTGCTTGGGTGTAGCGCAGGACCTTTTCTAGCATCCTTGGTGGTCAGCGACACGGATGTTCGAGGCGGTCTTGTTATGGGCATGGCCCTAGCGGCTGTGACAATGGCCATTATTGCGGCATTGCATCTCACTTCGCGCCAAACGACGATAAAGACCTAGACGTCTAGGTGCACGAATCCGATAAGTTCACTAAGCAGCACGCCATACACAAGGCCAGACCTTGCGGGAGTAAGAAATGAGTGAGTGGAGTAATTGGTCTGGAAGCGTCAAGGCGCAGCCCGCGCAATGGGCCAAGCCTAAGACCGTGGCCGAACTCTCGTCCTTGGTCCGGCAAGCCAACAAGGTCCGTGTCGTTGGCGCTGGCCATTCCTTCATGCCGCTGGTGCATACGGACGACACCTTGATCAGCCTGGCCGATCTTGAGGGCAAGATCGAGATCGCCGCCGACCGCAAGACCGTCTGGGCCCCGGCGGGCTGGAGCCTCGACAAACTAACTGAAGCCCTGTGGGCCGAGGGCTTGTCGATGATCAATCAAGGCGACATTAATCCGCAATCCTTGGCTGGTGCCAGCGCTACAGGCACGCACGGCACCGGGGCTGAACTTGGCAGTATTTCCACCCAAGCCTGCGGCTTTCGCCTGATGCAGGCCGATGGTTCCGTCATTGAATGCGGGCCAGATCAGCAACCAGACCTTTACCAAGCGCAAAGACTGTCGCTGGGCCTGTTAGGTATCGCCATCGAAATCCGCATTCATGTGCTACCGGCCTATCATCTAGAAGAACGCATCAGCCGGATGCGACTAGACGAGGTTGCCGAACGCTTTGATGAACTGGCCGCCGCGACCCGCCATATGGAATTTTTTGTCTTCCCCTATTCGGATCATGTCATTTTCAAAACCCTGCACCCGGCCGCGCCTGAAGGCGATTATGCTGGCGGTGAAGATATTGACGAGAGCGTCTTCAAACTGGTGTGTGAGCTTGGGGCCGTTGCCAAACCTATGATCCCCACGCTGCAGCGTATGCTTATGCGCCTTTCAGGCAGTCCGAGCCGTCGGGTTGGTCCCGCATGGAAAATCTTCCCCTCAGAACGCACCATCCGCTTTGAGGAAATGGAATACGAAATGCCGCGCGAAAATGGCATGCCAGCCTTACGAGCGGCCATTGCCCATATTCGGACCAACCGGATGCCGATCGCGTTTCCGTTTGAGTTCCGGCTAACCGCCGCCGATGATATCTGGATGAGCCCGTTTCACACGGGCCCCGGGGCCTCGGTGTCCTTCCACCAATATGCCCCCATGCCCTGGCGCAGCGCCTTTAATGAGATTGAGGCCATATTCCGTTCGGCTGGGGGCCGGCCCCACTGGGCCAAGCGCCATACCCTCACCACACAAGACGTTTATGACCTTTATCCCCGCACGGCAGAGTTCCTAGCTGTACGCCAGTCGGTTGATCCCCAGGGCAAGTTTGTTAATGCCCACCTGTCTGAACTGTTTGGTATCGGAGCGCCGCGTCCGTGAACGATTTTGACCTGCATGGCCCATTGATCGGCCGCCAAGGCTCTCGCCTTGATCTGAACACGCCTGTGCTCTTGGTAGATATCGAGGCCTTAGACCGCAATATTGCCAGCATGGCCCGTTTTGCCGTCGGTCATGGACTAAAGCTTCGCCCGCATGCCAAGACCCATAAGAGCCCCGATATTGCCAAGCGCCAGATTGCCGCCGGGGCGATCGGCGCTTGCTGCGCTAAGCTTGGCGAGGCGGAGGCCTTGGCGGAGGGGGGAGTCACAAACGGTCTACACCTGACCTCGCCGGTTGTCCCCGCCCCGGCCATTGCCCGATTGGTTGCGCTCAATTTGCGCACCGAGGGACTGATGTGCGTGGTTGATCATCCAGATAATGTCCGCGCCTTGGGCCAGGCTGCCGAGGCCAGCGGCAAGGCCTTGATCGTGATCATTGATATCGATCCTGGCATCCGGCGCACCGGCGTTGCATCATCCAAGGCCGCCGTTGAGCTTTTGGCTGTTATCCAGTCGCAACCGGGCCTGATCTATAGCGGTATTCAGTGCTATTGCGGCATGCAGCAGCATATTGAAGCCTTCGACGCGCGACGCGAGTCCATGCATGAAAGGGCTGGCTATATTCGCACCGTGATCTCAGCCCTCACCGAGGCTGGTGGCGCGCCGACCATTATTACGGGCGGTGGCACGGGCACCTATAGCATTGATGCAGAACTGGACCTGTTTACCGAGCTTCAAGTGGGATCCTATGTGTTTATGGACAGCCAGTACCTGGCCTGCGCCCTGACCAAGGACGATGCGGCCCCCTTTGAAACTGCCCTTATGATCGATTCCCGAGTGGTCAGCGCTAATGCTGAGGGCATGGTCACACTGGATGCTGGTTTCAAGGCTTTTTCTACAGATGCCGACCCGCCTTTGATCCTGTCCGGTGCGCCGCAGGGGGCCAAATACTTTTTTATGGGCGATGAACATGGTGCCCTGATTACTCCGGGCGCCACGCCGCCGAGCTTGGGAAGCCTTGTTACCTTGGCGGCACCGCACTGTGATCCGACGGTCAATCTTTATGACACGTTTCACGTTATTCAAGGTGATACCCTTGTCGCCTTGTGGCCCGTGGCCGGACGTGGACGGTCGCGTTAGGTGGACGGTCGCGTTAGAATGGGGGCTAGCCTGCGCGTGGGTCAATCGCGCCGCCTCTTGATCGCCTCCTTTGAGACAGCGGGCATTAACCCATTGGCGCTGACAGCCGGACGAGGTCTATGTCCGGATTAATGGCCAGAGCCACGTCCTTTGGCGGGCCGTCATCCCCGAAGGATAAGTGTTTGTATCCTTAGCGAGGCTGTTGTCAGAGCAAAATTGACGATGGTCGCCAACGGCATATTCTGTGCAGGATGACCCAGCCCAAATGCCCATTTCAATGTTTCAATTCGCCGCCTGAGATCGTCGGGCTCGTGGTCATGACTTAGATCAACTCCCCTTCTAGTCACGGCTAGACCAACGGGTCTATTATCGGGATTGAAGCTTGATCACGGACGCGCCAATTTTGAGGCCAGCAGTTCGCTCCGGGCCAAATCAACCTCTTCCCGGAACCTGGGTTTGTCTAGCAGCTTAAGGCCGACTACGACCCCGAGCGTTTGACCCGCGACGATGTCCGCGCGGAAGTGCATGCCGCAGACCAAACGGTTCTCGCCATAGGCCTTAGCACGGGCGAGGAGCGCCTGAGCCTTCTCCGGTGCCGCATGGGCCAGCACGACAGCCATTGCGAAACCGTGGGTCGTGTGGCCGCTGGGATAGGCGCTCTTAGGTGGGTCGTCGGTGGCGCAGGGGTGCAGGGTCGAATCGATTATCCAGGGCCGGGTGCGCAGGAAGTAGTCCTTGGCCGCCTTGGCCGCGAGTTTCTCATCAGCGCGCAGGTCCTTCAGCATCGCCGCCGTGGCGGGTAGCTTGGCGAGGTCGAAGCCAGGTCCGAACACGCCAGCAAAGATGCTGGCGTCCTCAGTGACCTCGTCGGTGTTGGCGGCGGCAAACTGCGCCGAGGTGCGCGCCGCCTCAATGCGGTGAAGCTCTGCCAGTTCGGCAGCTGCTTCGGCTGAACCCTCGGCGGGCGGCGGCGGCAGCAAGGTAGCAGGATCATAGTCGGCGGGACTTAGGAATTTTGGACCTGCTGGTGCAGGATCGGCCACCGCCCCGCCCGCCGTTAGGCTTACGATGAGCATGGTGGCGATCACAGCATGGGCTGTTTTGATCCACAAATCGTAACCCCTATTTTTTGATTTCCGCTGAGGTTTAAACTGCTTAGCAATTGTATACCGAGATCGGAAGTGTGGATTAATGGTCGGATCATTCAATCCAGTTATAGTGTTAGAGTGATCTCGATCCCATTGAATCGAAACATGCCCTAAACCGTATTTAGTGTCTGCTTCAACCATGGACGTCAATTAATATCCCAGATTGATTCCAAGACGGAGTATTCCTTCACGCTTTTCTGTATAGCTGACCGTTGCAAATGAATTAAAGTGGTCAGTCCATTGGTATTCCAAAGCAGTTGAAGCCGTCTTTACGCCTTCTTCGGTACTAAACCCTTCCAGAAAAATCGTCGTCTTCGGGGCAATTTCCCGCTCTGCCTCGAGAGACCAAGTTCCTGTTTTGCCATAAGTTCCACCTGATTCAGGCGTTGTGATATTTAATCCTAGATTAGCGTTCAGCGTCCATCCGCTAATATGTTTCCCGAAAATCAAGTAAGGCATGTAATCAAATTTCCCGCTACTTCCGGCTTTTTTTGACCCGGTTGGAACCTTAAATTTAACTGCCGCCAAAATTGCAGGTGCCCAAGTCGTCTCACGGACAAACATATAAGAAGGGGTTATTTCTAAATCTCCAAGACCCTCAACTTTTGGCTCCCCTTTTGGTTGATCCCAGGTATAGAAAAATGGCTCGATAAGAATTTCGGCGCGATCACTCAAACCGTATTCAAATTGGGTCAGTGTTCCCCCAGAACTTCCATCCTTAGAATGCGCATATTCGTAAGATTGACTAATTCCAATTTCGCCTTTTTTGCCAATTTGCGCTGTTTCGGTTTCGATAGCCGTGTCTGCAATAGCCAAGGTTGTATAGGCAAAGGAAAAAATGGGGGCGCATACAGACAGAAGCCCGATTAATTTTAGGTTTTTAGACAAATTAACAAACAGATTCATAGCGTCGTTCCTCGTGTTTTTTTGACAAGCAAGTGCGTAATCAGAGAATTTTCCACGCGCCTCGAACCCGCCATCCCCTTGGCGCACAATGCCATCTTTTCCGGGCACGTGACGCCGATAGGCGTTATTATCAACATAGTCAGGGCCTTTCGCGACGGCTTTAGGCCAAAATGTCCTATTTTGCTTTGGCTCAACTGCGGAAGTCGCCAAAATTGACTCCGGCCTGTGTCAAAGTCGGCGCCTTAGGACTATTGGCCCAAGACGAGGATTTTGAAAGTGCCAGGCAGTATGACCGGACGTCCACTCGTCGGGTCGATCGCGCCGAAATCTGCCGTGGGAAGATAAATTTCGCCGGTCGCCGCATCGAGAGCAGCGGTTCGTGCGCCCACCTTCGTCGCGATCGTGTCAACGATATGCGGTATGCCGTCAAAACCGATAACAGACATCTTGCCATCCGCTGTGGGGATATAGGCGAGGTTTCGAACTGGATCATACAATGCCGCGTCCGGACGAACACCTATGGCAACGGTAGCGACCTCGGCACCCGTATCGGCTGAGGAAATGCGGGCGATGCCGTTCTTGCAAGATGACAAGATGAAACGGCCAGTGGGAATGAATGCGATCCCAGACGGTTCGCTGCAATCAGACATCATATAGGTCGCTTTTACAGTCATGGTCTTGGCGTCGATAACAACAAACGCGTTCTTGTCTTCCAAATGGGTAAAGACCAGACCAGCGCCATCAATGGCCGCGGCCTCAGCGGCGCCGCCGACCAGAATTTTCCCAACCATTGTATTGGTGGCGAGATTGATCACATCCACAGCATTGCCGCCGTTGGCCATGACAAAGGCATGACCGGTCGTGGGTTCCACAATAGCAGCGTCGGGCTTGCCGTCAGTGGCGATAGAGGTCTTTATCGCGCCGGTTTTGGCATCATGGATAGTGACCTGATCGCTCTTGCCATTGGTGACAAGGACACTCGCTCCTTGGTTTACAGCCACAGCGATATGGGCGCCGTTAGCATCGGCAAAATGCGCGGTCACAGCCTTGGTCTGTAGGTCGACCGCCGCTATGCTGGTCTTATGGGCCACATAGAGTTTATGGCTGTTAGCATCTATCGTGACATAATCCCAACCGCCGTCGCCGCCGATTTTAATCTCGTCCACGATTTTTAGACCACTCGTTCCAGCGAGACTGGCCTGAGCCGCCATAGCAAGCGCAAGGCCTGTGATCAGGCTTAACCGCATTTTTGTCATGATAACACCTTCATTACGAGATTAGCGCACTGCCTTACCCTTGATTATGTTCGTAAATGTGACAACAGGCGACGCGGTTAAATTATTTTAAGCTGCGGCTTGCCCACAGACGACCAAAGCGCGACATAAGTCTCATCTGTGGCTATTAAAAAACCACACCAATCTGTTGAATTTCATAAATAAATATAGTTTTCCTTGCCCTTGCACAGGCCCCAAGTTTGTATGTCACAAAACCGAAGTCAAACCGTCGCCTTTTAGGCCTACCAAGCCCCCAACCGCCCTGTCGCGGGGCCATGAATTGAGGGGTTCGACCGTCATGACAAAATATCCTTATGCCTTCCTTCTGATGACCAGTGTTAGTCTTTTAGGGCTCACTCAGGCGCGCGCTTCAGATGCCAATCCAACCCCGGCAGACCCTTCGACTGAAGTGATCGTCACAGCAAAACGCCTCGAAAAAACAGCTCGATCTGAGCAAAAAGTTGCACTCAACATCGTCAATGTCCAGTCTGCCGAGACGATCGAAAAATACCCTGACTTCAACGCAGCGGAGGCCCTCGGACGCATCCCCGGCGTGTCGATGTCAGAGGATACTGGCGAGGGCCGTTTCGTTGAAATCCGCGGCATTGACGGAAACCTCAATGGCGCCACCTTTGGCGGCGTGGTTTTGCTTAACACCAATCCAGGTGGCACCTATTTCGGCGGCGGTGGCCGGGCGGTGGAGATGGACACTGTGCCGATTGGAGCGGTCGACCGCCTCGAAGTCTATAAAAGCCTTCGCCCTGACATGGATGCCGAAGGCCTCGGTGGCGTTATCGAATTGACCCCTCGCTCGGCGGCAACGATTACTAAGCCTTTCGTCGAAGCCACCCTTGCGGGTGGCTATGAGGCATTACGTGGCGATTACAAGCCCCTACGCGCTGAGATCGCAACCGGGGTGCGATCGGGCGCCTGGTCGGCCATCCTGACGGCATCGCAATTCAACAACAATCAAGCGATCGATGACGTCGAAGCCGACTATATAGCCAGCACGGGCAAGATTTTTGATGATCTACAACTGCGCCATTACGATTATCATCGCCGGCGCTATGGCCTTGGTACCGAGATCGATTATCAGCCTACTGCCGGCCACGCTTATTATATTCGCGCCAACGCCGTTGGCTATGTAGAAAGCGTCCTTAAGCGCCACCAAGTCTTAAATGGCTTGGGCGACTCTACAACCCTGTCAGGCAATGTCATCACCGCGACTGGCGCCAGCCTCCAGATGAACACCACCGACGAGCAGGAAGCTCATCGCAATACGATCATTGCCATTGGCGGTAATGATCAATTCGGCGATCTCAAACTTGACTACCAGCTGTCCTATTCACGTTCGTCGTTCCGCGTAGAGTACAATTACGGCGGACGATTTAACAGCGATACGGACTACACCATCGCCTACAACAACGCAGGGACTGGCGACCATCCTAGTTTCAACATCATCGATGGCGGCTCAATCAATGATGGCTCGCAATACTATTTAAAGCGGCTCACCAATTCTCAAGAAAATGATGTCGATACGGAAAACGGTGCGCAAATCAATGTCGCCTTACCTGCGCATTGGATTGGCAATGACGAAATGAAGTTCGGCCTGCGCCTGCGCGACCGCACCAAGACTGAGAATAAGGGCGCAATCAAGTATACCACAAGCAAGCAACCGCTCAGCCAGTTTGGCCCGACCACGACCTATAGTGGCTTTTATGACGGTGCATATACTACGGGGCCCTTTCCCGATCTTTCCAAGCTGCGTGAACTCGCTAATGCCGCGAACAGTACGATTGCGCTCAATAACGTCTTTGACGATAATGAAAAGATTACTGCTGCGTACGGACAATATTCCACGACTATCGGCGCCTTCGGCTTCCTTGGCGGCCTTCGGGTCGAAAAAACGGACGGCACCTATCGCTACAACCTATCGGTCGACGGTGTCGATGGCCGGGCGCTGAGCAAACGCAGCTATACGAGCTTATTCCCGTCTGCCCAGTTACGTTACGAATTTTCCGACGCATTGATCGGTCGCGCGACCTGGTCTACGGCGATTGGCCGTCCGGGCTTCAACCAGCTCTCGACAGACTCGACCGTTGATACGAACGCCCTGACGGTCCAAAGCGGTAACCCGAACCTGAAGCCGACAACCGGTAACAATTTCGATGCGACGATCGAATGGTATCTGCCAGCCAATGGTATCTTGCAGATCGGATTGTTCGACAAGCAGTTCAGCAACTATATTGTTACACGCGATATTATTGGTGCCTATAACGGGGATAATGGCTACCACTACTTGAGCTATTACAACATCAGTGGCGCTTGGGCGCGCGGGGCCGAATTCGCGTATAATCAAAAATTCCTCGATCTGCCCGGTATATGGAGCGGCCTCGGGGTCGAGGCCAACTTGACCCTGGTCGACTCGCAGGCCGAAATTCGCCCCAGCCAAAAGAAGAAACTTCCTGGCACATCAGCCACCACAGGCAATCTAGCGCTCATTTATGAACATGATGCAGTAAGCCTGCGCCTCGCCAGCGAATATGTTGACAAGTCCCTGTTCGGCGTTGGTGGTGATAGCAATGGCGATCTCTACCAGAACGCTCGCCAAACGGCAGATTTCTACGCTGGCTACAAGGTTAACAGCCAGTTCAACCTGTACTTCAAGGCCAAAAACCTGACCAACGAGAAGCTGCGCTTCTATATTGGTAGCAACGACCGCCCTGTTCAGCGGGAGTTCTACGACGCCGCCTACGAATTCGGGATCAAGGCGAAGTTCTAGGGTTTAGCTAATCGCAACCTTTGGCGCGGCGGATTTCCGCCGCGCCATATCTTCAAGGACTGTGCCATGACCGCTCACCCTGACCGTCGAGACATTCTTGCGGGCCTCGCCGCTGTTGCGGCAGCCGCCGTAACCGGGACCGCCATGGCAGCGTCCGCAAAAGGGTCTTTTTTGGTGGTGGGAGACTGGGGTCGAGACGGCGCCAGCCATCAGCTCGATGTTGCAGCCCAAATGGAAAAGGCTGCGGAAGAGTACGGTGCCAAATTTATCGTATCTGTGGGCGACAACTTCTATAGCAATGGTGTTCAGTCAACCTCCGACCCGCAATGGAAGACCTCGTTCGAGGACGTCTACACCGGAGATCATTTGCAGTGCCCTTGGTATGTCGTGCTTGGTAATCACGATTATCGCGGCGTTCCACAAGCACAGATCGACTATACTCGACAGAGCACGCGATGGAGGATGCCAGAGCGATACTACAAGGTCGCTGGCTTTGACATTGGTTCGCCCAATATCGATATTTTTGTTATTGATAGCTCGCCATTAGTACACGAATACGCCGCCAAAACTGGGATGCTGGGTGACAATGTTAAGGGTCAAGATACGGGCGCACAACTCGCCTGGCTAGACGCACAGCTTGGGAAATCGTCAGCGAAGTTCAAACTAGTTTTCGGACACCATACGATGTTTTCCGGCGGTAGCGGCCACGGCAATACCCCAGAAATGATCGAGCGCGTGCTGCCCATACTCAAAAAGCATGGCGTTCTCGCCTATGTGAACGGCCACGATCACGATTTACAGCATATTAAGCGCGATGGAATCAATGTGGTCTGCTCTGGGGCAGGCTCGGAAGTTCGGCCAGTGGCAGTCGTTGAAGGCACGAAGTTTTGCCTTTCCCAGTCGGGGTTTTCTATATTTACGGTAACTCAGGACGCAGTAACCATCGAATTCAGAAACCATCTAGGAAGCACGGTTTATAGCGCCGTTTTGTCGAGCATCTAATAATTGCTTCAAGTCAACGGGGTTGTTGGAACAAAATTGACGACGGGCGCCAACGGCATATTCTCTACCGTGTGACCCAGCCCAATAGCCCGTTTCGGTATTGCAATTCGTCGCCTGTGCTCATCCATTCGTGGTCATAATCTAGCTGAATCCCCCCCCCCTTCGCTGCGCAATGTTGAAGGCCTTCTGGCCGGGCGCGGCCTCGCCATTGGTCATGATACAGTGTAGTTCTGGTGGAACCGGTTCGGGTCGATCTATGCCGCGAAGATCCGGCCCCAATATCCCTGTTAAATCCGTAAATCACGCTGATGCGGAGACTTAAAAGTGAACTTATCCAATCAATAAAGCGGAAGTCGTTCGCATAAGGGCCATTATCGCCTCTCCGACGACGAGGTCTTGTTGAACCGCCAAAGCGCCCTTCGGCCGATATCGATATCGTTTACAAGACCAACCATGGTCTGTACGCGGAAACGACCGTTCCAAACGCAAACAAGCCTAACCCGCCTTCCGCGAAAAGGTTGCAAATTTCCGCGCTTGTCCAAGGGCACCATATACTGGAATGACTGGCCCACGCGGTGAAGATGGTAATCGCGCTTGTCGGTAGAGAAACTGCAATAGCCAAAGTGTTTCAGCGTCTGATAGAGATCGTTCCGAAGTTTGCGCTTGGCGCTGCCCCATTCAGTCACGGCCTGGAGCTTGGCAATCCTTGCGCCGATCAGGTCGGCACGTGTGTCGGGTTCTATATCTTCGAACGCAATCATTGTCGCCCACGCCCAACCCATGACACCTGCCCGCGAACCGCCCGCACGGGTTAAGAGACCCTAGTCATCAAGTGGGTCAAAAGCGGGCGTATGAAGGTTTGGGGCGACGGCCTAATCGCCTAGTTCGCCTAAAGACCCACAGCCTTAAAAATGCCACCGCACCCCCTGCCATTCGCTATTAGCCCTGCTCTCGCGCCCGTTAGATTTCATCGGGTCGACAGGTGTGCTTGTCATGACTATTCTATTTTCATCGTCAAGAAGGGCACCCTGCCCTGCCAACCGACCCGCTCCGGCACGGTGGCAAAGCGACGAGGCCCTTATTTGGGGCAAATGAGGAGGGTCGAGATGTCAATCTTACGACGTTGTTTTTCAAATTGCACGGGCACTGTGACGGCCCCTTGGCTTGCCCAAAACCCAAAAATTTTTGGTCGGTAAGGCCTAAGGGCCAAGCCCACCCCCACACCGAGACACAGCATTGCGAGCGAGGCTGACGCCTCCGCCAACCTGCCATTCCCTGGCAAGGTGGTTCCGCCCTTTAGGCGGCATGCGGCCCATAAGGCAATTAATAGGGTCCATGACAAATGCGTCCGCCTTGCTTGCCCATCAAGCGAGGACTGATCGATGCGTATTGATACGATTTCCAAAGCCGACGAGACGACGCATGTAAGGCCTAAATCCCTGCTGCCAAGCCTAGGCGTCCATGGCTTTTGCGCGGTAGAGACCGTCATTCTGGCGGCCCTGGTCACAGAAGATCCCCTGCTGCTGATCGGAAAATCTGGCACGGGCAAGACGTTCTTATTGAATAGTCTGTCTGAGGCCCTGAGCCTTGAGCACAGACACTATAATGCGTCCTTGATCTCGTTTGATGACCTTGTCGGTTTTCCGTTTCCCGAACAAGACAGCGGCACGGTCCGGTTTTTAGAAACCCCGGCCACGGTCTGGACAGCGCAATCTGTGCTGATTGACGAGCTGAGCCGCTGTAAACCCGAACACCAGAATCGGCTGTTTTCGCTGATCCATGAGCGACGGGTTCAAGGCCTGCCCTTGCCCAATCTGCGCTATCGATGGGCGGCGATGAACCCGCCAAGTTCGGACCAGAACGGCAGCGACGACTATACCGGCTCTGAGGCCTTGGACCCTGCCCTCGCAGACCGGTTTGGACTTTTCGTAACGGCAGCGGACTGGGCCGATCTGGACGCAAACGAGCGCCTTGCCATTACCAATCCAGCGGGTGAAGGCAAGATCGCCGATGATGGGGGCCGCCTTGCCAGCAAGATTAGCCACTGGCGCCAATCCTTCTTGACCCAGATTGAAACCTGTCCCCATCTGATCTTAACCTATGTCACGGGTGTGGTGAGCCACCTCAATACGGCGGCGATCCGAATATCGCCACGGCGCGCGCGCCTAATCGCACGAAGCCTTTTGGCGGCATCGATCATTGAAGGGGCCACCACTTCACCCCTGTTTCACAGGGTGCTGGAGTCTAGCCTGCCCCAAGCCACCTATGGCGCTGTGCCAGGCCTGGCGGTGATTAGGGCGGCGCACCGGGCGGCATGGGATGGGGCGGCCGAGGCCGCAGATGCCTGGGTGCACCAGTTTTTGGCAGAGCCAAGCCTTGCAGCAAAGATTGATATTCTGATCAAGGCCAAGCCAAGCCCGGACGAGGCCAGCCAAGCCATTGCCCAGTTCTTGGCACAAGACGACGAGGCAAGGCGACTGGCCTTTAGTTTTGCGGTCTATCCGGCCGCAACAGCGGGCATTTTGGGGATAGGCTCAGAAGGGGTCAATGACCTTGCCAAGGTCGCCGCCCCCATCTTGAGCGTTGATGGACAGGTTCATTGGGTCCAACCCAGTTACTCCGGCGCGCAGCCAATATCGCCAACCTCTGACGCCGCCACGGCCTTTGCCAAGGTTCTAAACAGTCTGACCGGGGCAAGGCTTGAACGCGCCAAGCAATTTTTCAATTATTGCCTGGTCAATCGCATCAGCCTGAAAAGTGCCTCCAGGACCGAAAAGGACATCAATGCGATCATTGTGCGTTTGCGCAGAGAGCTTGGCCAATGAGCCTCCAAGCCAATTCAGGCGCGCCGATGGGGCGACGCTATGTCGAACAGATCCGCTCAAGCCTGCTAGGCGAAAGCGACGGGTTTATCCGCTGCCCCAGCATTGTGCAGGTTGGCATTGCCTCGGGCGATAGACCGCCCAGCGTCAAAAGCCTGCGCGCCCTGCTGGACTGTGTCGGCTGCCGCTCGGCCGATGAGCTGCGCGACATATTTGACATACCCGTCTTGTGCCTAATCGCGCGGCCAGCCCCCGATAGTTTCAAGCCCTGTGATCTCGATCGCGACCCACCCGAAACCGTCCTGCGCCACGCCCTAATTCTTGGGCTTTGCACAGCGCAATTGTTTGACCCAAGGCGGCCGATTTTATGGACCGAGGCAAGCTTGGCGAGGCGTTTGGAGCTTTATAATCCGGAAGGATTTTACGTATGACGTCCGATCAATTCCTGTCCATTTTGCACGAAACCATTGACGAAAACCCGTTCGCCGCCAGGGCCGTGCTGCGGATTTTGGAGGTTGAGTTTACCGACACGGTGGCGACCTTGGCGGTGACCTGTCAGGACAGGCCAAGGCTTTTGGTGAACCTAGATGTTGTCAGCCGCCATTGCCACACGGACGATCACGTCAAGGCGGTGCTGTGCCACGAATTCCTGCACGTCCTTTTGCGCCACACTGAAGCCTTAGGGCCCCTAACGCGGGCCCGTCACCTTGCATTTGATGCTGTGATAAATGCGATTATTTCGCGCGAACAGGGGCCCAGCTATGCGTCCTTTTTTAGCCTCTATTACGAAAATGAGGTTGGCATTACCCGCCTATTGCGTTCCCTAACCCAGGCGGAATCCGCGATTTACGATGACTTTGGCGAGCTGTTTGAAGAGGAGCAACCGGTATGGGCCCGCGCCTGGGTGGGCCTTTATAAGGGCTGGCTGGTCGCGGACGATATTGAAGACATCGTAAAGACCATTGATCCGTCGGAGCTTGGCGACGGCATATCAGACCTAGTTGGCAATCATGCTGAACTGGGATCGCGCCCCGCCTCGGTACTGTCGGATGCCCTAGATGAGGCCATGAGGGAACTGAACGGATCAGGCATTTGGAAATCTCCAACCAGCCGCGGTGTTCGGGCCAGCGCTTATGACGCTCTGGTCAAGGCGGCAAACCTTCCCCTGCAACACTGGAAATCCCAGACCTTGGCCGTGCTCAAGCGCCATTTGGTGCCAAGCCGCCATGCGCGCGCGCTCGAAGATCAGGCCCTAGATTACCGCATCCCGGTCCTGTCACAGTCCGACCGACGAGCCTTTATCCGCACGCTCTGGGACCCAATCCTTCCCCAAGCCCTTTGGCAAGGGACGGTCAAAAAGCGCCGTGCGACGGCCCAGGTCTATCTGGATGTCTCCGGCTCAATGAGCGCGGAAATGCCCGCCCTGATCGCCTTGCTAAACCAGATTTCTGACCACATTCAGCGCCCATTTTGGGCCTTTAGCGACGCGGTTTCACCCGCGACCATTGAGGGCGGGGTTTTGAAAACCCAATCCAGTGGCGGCACCAGCATGGACTGCGTCCTGGACCATATTGCCCTGACCCAGCCCAAGGCGGCCGTGGTTATTACAGACGGTTATATCGAAAAACTGAGCCGCCAAAGCGTAGAGGCCAGACTTGGGCGAACCCGTTTCCACGCCATCGTTTCCAGGGCCGGGTCTGCCAACTTGTTGCGCAGCGCCGGTATTGGCTACACCCAATTACAAGGACTTCCGAAATGATCCGTATTTGTGAAGCCGTTCTGCCCGGCCATCCTGACAAGTTTTGTGACCAGATCGCCGATGCCATAATCATTGAGGCCGCCAGGCTCGACCCCGACGCCTATGCCCAGATCGAGGTTGGGGTATGGTCCGATCAGATCTGGCTCAGCGGCGCGGTGCATTCACGCGTTCCGTTTACGCGCTCGTTTGCGGATATCATCACAGAAACCGGCCTGAGGATTGGCTATGGTCCCGGCAATTGGATCGATGCGTCTCGCTACCGGATAACCTCAACCGTGTGCCTGGAAACCGGCGATCCTCGACCCTGGTCGCATCACGTTAATGATCAGTGCATCGTCATTGGCTGGGCCGGCTATGATGCCAAGCTGGCCTGGCTACCACCCGAACAGTTCATCGCCCAGGCCCTGAAAGATGCCCTGTTTGACGCCTGTCTCAATGGCATTTTATCCGGCCACGGCCCGGATGGAAAACTCTTGGTCCGGCTGTGTGAGGATGATGAAGGCTGGAAGGTCGAGCACCTCTTGGTTACCATTCAGCAACAGCGCCACTCGGTATTCCTCGACTTGGTTGGGATGGTCTTAGCCGTGCTTGAGGCCGCCTATAAAAGCATCCAGGCAAAGGATGAGCGTTGGTCCAAGGCCTTTGCTGATATTGTCATAAGCATCAATCCGAACGGGCCCCTTATCGAGGGCGGCAGCGACGGCGATAATGGCCAGACAGGACGCAAGCTCGTCGCCGACTATTATGGACCACGGGTTCCATTGGGCGGCGGCGCGCTGGCCGGAAAACATATCAGCCATATTGATCGACTGGGCGCCTATGGGGCCCGCCATGCGGCGATCGAGGCGGTTCAAGCGGGTGCCGGTGAGTGTCTGGTTCAGGTGGCCTATAGCCCCAATGTGCTTGAGCCCCTTGATGTGCGCTATGACATGACCGCAAACGCAAGACGCCATGGCCCAGAGCATTTTAACCATGACGCCCTGCGCGACCGATTTACCGCCAAGGCGCTGACGCCGCAGGTCGCGTCCGGCTGCCAGTTTAAGGACATGAACCTGCCTTGGAATGCGCCCTAAGACCCCCTCACCCCTCCAACCCGTCCAAAAACCGCTCCGCCGCCTCACGCATGGTGTCTTTGAGCCGCTGGGGCGCAAGGGCCTGGATGGTATTGCCCCAGGTAAAGAGGTGCCAGGCGAGCTCCAGCATGCCGCTTGAACGAAAGCGGACAATGAGGCTGCCGCCGGGGCCATTTTCGATGGTTTGGCTTGGGTGAAAGCGCCAGTTGCTAGCCTCGGCGCTGGCGGAGGGCGCGATGCGCAGCACGACGTCTTCCACATCATCGCGATAAATGCCGAACGATCCGATAGCATGGGTGCGCATGTCAAATTCCGGCGGGGGCGCGGCGTGTTCATCCAAGATTGTCAGATCGGTAATCCGGTCCAGCCGCCAGTGTTTGGGCAGGTCAGACCCCACCTCTGCCCCGACCAGATAATTGGCCCGGCCAAACATCAGGCCATAAGGGGTCAGGGTTCGGCGGTCACCCGGGCGCGAGCCGCCCTCATAGGTAATGGCCACCTTGTTCATCGATAGGATGGCCAAGCGGATCTGGGCCATCAAGGCCTCGTCCTCATGCGGCTGAGGCCCGGCCTGGATGGCAATACACTCGGCGCGCACAAGGGCGTCAACATCGGGAATTAGCCGGGTCAGGGCCTTGCCACGCATGGCGGACTTAACCTTTACCCCCAAAGCAAGCAGGGCATCGGCCCGCACCGTCGCGCCCTCTTTACGAAAGCCATCGGCGGCAACCGATAGGGTGCTGAGTTCTTCAGCCGTGGGGCTTTGATACAGGCCATCGAGCCCATTCGTGATCTTGAACCGCTTGGACTTGCCATCGGCAATTTCTTCCATTTGCGGGAAGAGCGCACTCAAGGCGTCGCGCAATCGCTGGGCGGTACGCCGATGCACACCGATTTCAGAGGCCATCTCATCTAGGGTCATACCATCGGCCGAGGCGGATAACCGCCGGGCCAGGTCTAGAAGCATCACAGCCTTTTCAAGTCGCATCAGGGGATGCCTCAGCAGGTCGCAAAACGTTAATGCGGCAGACCTAGCGTTCCTTAAAAACAAAGGAAAGACATTATCGGTCATATGTGACCGTATTTGACCTATATAAAACGCAATTTTACATGGTTATGATTGAATTCATGCGGTTAGTTCCGAAAAATTTTAATTGTATACAATACTCTTGAAGGACCGCATTTGTCGTTTCAGAAATCTAAACAGCCACACCCGTCATGAAATGACCTGTCGGACAAGTTTATGGGAACCAAACCTATGATTATTGCGAAACATATTATTCAGGCTCTGAGCCTTACTGGACTGCTCTTAGGCCTCACGGCCTGCGCAACCATAACGCGGGGCACAAACACGGCTTGGGAAGTCAATGCCAACCCACCCGGCGCCAAGGTCACCACCTCGAATGGTTTTTATTGCGACTCCACGCCCTGTTCTTTGAAAATGCCGCGTAAATCCGAATTCAC
Organism: Caulobacteraceae bacterium; assembly: GCA_947452365.1. GTDB lineage: Bacteria > Pseudomonadota > Alphaproteobacteria > Caulobacterales > Caulobacteraceae > CAISGS01. Next base: position 6,361 of record CANGCO010000024.1, on the reverse strand, counting down.
AGCCACAATTGCCAAGCCTGGCTACAAGACGCTGACCGTGCGCGTAACCAATAAGGTCAGCGGCGGCGGCGGGGCGGCTATGGCGGGGAATGTTCTGGTCGGCGGCATTATTGGCGCAGGTGTGGATGCCAGCAGTGGCGCCATGCTTGATCTGACGCCAAACCCGCTCAATGTTAGTCTCGAAAAAGACGATATGCCTGCCGCGCCCGTTGCTGCGCCAACGCCCGCGCCAAGTGCAGCCCCACAAAACTAGCGGTTCTGCGGCTTAGGCTAGGAACGAGATGGCGTGTGTTGTGCGAAACCGTTCCCACAGCACACGCCAAAGTCTGTTCAGCAAACCGGCCTTGCCAGATAAAACTTGGAGACGATCCCGATAAGATGTGAACTATTGCGCCATACAGCTGATCAAGCTCTAGACCGCAGCCGTTCAGAGACCTCGCCCGCCCATGTTAATGCGACAAGCCAATGATCTGACCTTTAGCGCCCTAAAGGAAAAGCAGCGCAGTATTCGCGGGGCTTTTCCTGAAAACCTGGCCCTGCGGGTGCATAGGGCGATAAGCTGGCTTGGCCGGGCACAGGCCGAGACCGAAGACGCTGATGTGCGCTTTATCCTGTTATGGGTCGGCTTTAATTCGGCCTATGCCGGCGACATTAAGGATGATGTGTTTAGCGAGCGCGGCGCTTTCAAAACCTATTTCAAAGCGCTGGTGTCGCTGGATACCGGTCACCGGATCTATAATTTCGTCTGGCAGCGGTTTTCCCAAGAAATCCGGCTATTGCTTGGCAATCGCTATGTGTTTGCGCCGTTCTGGCACCATCATAATGGCGTGCCTGGCTATGGCGACTGGGAAGAGCAGTTACGGGTCAGCCAGACCGTTATTGGCACGGCCATGACCAATCGTGACACGGTCAAGATCCTGACCATCCTGTTTGACCGACTCTATGTTCTGCGCAACCAGATGGTCCATGGCGGCTCGACCTGGAACAGCACCATAAACCGGGATCAGGTTCGCGATGGCGCGGCCGTCATTGGCTGGCTCTTGCCAGTATTCATCGATGTCATGATGGACCATCCCAGCCGCGATTGGGGCAGGCCTTTTTATCCAGTCATTGCTTAACCCTCATGCCTGGGGCGGAGAGGGAGGCTTAGATTAAGGGCGGGTTGCTGGACCTGAGTGCTCATGACCCGTCCCGCGCCTGCGCTGAGGCCTTGCTGGCCTAACTGGCCACCCAAGGCGCTGGTCAGGATTGTCCTAACCCAATTCCTTGACCTGCCAAATGCCTAAGATTTCGCCTGGCACACTATACAAATAGAATAAGGCGAATATGATTTCTAATTTAAATCATAGCATAATCAAATTTCCAACCTTAAAATTATAAATACAAAAATTGAAAACAATATATAAAACTGTACTGTGACCGCATCTGACCTATTAGCCCCGTATAGAAATTATCGGAAAACAGTATCCAAACGAGGTGCTGGTTCCGATAACCAACTTTAGGGGAATTTTATGAATAAGGTTTTGTCCTGCTTGCTGCCAGCCGCAGCAATCGCTCTATTGTCCGCAACCGCCGCGGCCGCCGCGCCGTTCAACGGACCCTATGTCGGTGCCGCAATCGGCATGGATAATTATGAAATCCAAGCTCATGACTTCATCTATGAGGGCACCAATTTTGACGGTCTGAGTGCTAATGGTCCGGCCGTGAGCCTTTATGGCGGCTATGACTATGCGTTTGGGCCCAAGGGTTTTGTGGGCATCGAGGCCGCATTAGACCTCAGCGGCGCTGAATTTTCAGTGTCTGATAGCGAGAGTGCCGCAAAGCTAAAGGCCAAGGAAAGCTACTCTTTGGCAGGCCGTCTTGGCGGAATGATCAATGAGAGCACCGGTCTTTATGGGCGCCTCGGTTGGGTCAACACCAAATTCAAATCCACTGACGGTGATTATAGCGACAGCGGCAATGAATCTGGTTGGCTTTACGGCTTTGGTATCGAGACCGCGCTGAAGACCAGCACAACCCTTCGCGCTGAATATAACATCGTCGATTATGGCGATGTCGGAGCAGATAAGGTCCTGACCGCCAAGAACGGCCAGTTCAAGGTTGGCCTAAGCTACCGCTTCTAAACCTGGCAGGGGCCTAGGCCGGAGCAATCTGGCCTAGGCCTTTGACGGTACCGAATGTCATGGGCGGCGCTAGACAATGCGGCCCGCCATCAAGAACGGCCCATTGCGCCCATTATGAATACAGACCACACGCACACACTGGCCGCGAAAAGCGCCAAGAGCGCCGCATTCGGTTTCGGGCACCCAATAGCGGCAGGACATGCCAACCCTGGTCAAGCCAAAGCGCCGTGACTGACCCCAAAACCCGACATAGCCGGACAAGACAAGAATACTGTAAAGGCGCTCCATCCCGACACGTTTCTCACGCGTCCAGGTCCGGTTTTGGCAGATCTTGGCCAGGCGCAGACCGATCAGATCATTGGCTCTATCGGGCAGGGGTTGCGGGCTCTCTAGGGCGAGAGAATGAACCTGATCCTGGTCTTGGTCGGAAAAATACATGGACCGGCCCCCTGCCCGACGCGTTGAGCCAAGCACTTTGCCAGCCTCATGGGTCAAGTTCGGTCATACGAGGCGCAGCAGAATCCTCCGCTTGTGGTTTGAGCACATCGCCAGACACCTTGGGCACAACCGTCTCTAGGGCCTTATGCAATGCTGTTTCTCGGGTCAGGCACACCTTTCCGGCAAAGGGATTGCACCCATCAAACAGCGAATAAAGCGGCTCAATGCCATATTTTTTAAGGCCCTTAGCCCCGGTTTCAGAGGTGCGGTGCTCTTCAAACCGCTTGGCGATCGTTTTTTTCGTCGAGCCAACATAGGCGCCATAAGTGCCGTTTTCGGGCACATAGCCCCAACGCAGGACCACATAGACCTTGCCCTTGAGGCTTCCGCCGTCTGGCGCGGGCAGAACGCCTTTGCAGGCCCGCCGCGCGTCAGCCAACCAGTCGATCGGAATAAGCCCAGCCTGCTCAAAGCTTGCCCTCGCCTTGCCCGGTTTTCCCCTATGGTTCAATTCGTCAAAGGCAAGGGTCGCCAGTTCCAAACGCGGCGGGTCTAGCGCGAGCCAGGCCTGGATTGCCGCGTTCAAATCCTTCTTATGCCAGGTGATAAACGGCCGCTCGGCGCCGTAATCCAGCCCCTCTAGCGGGCCGTGCAAGATGGGAAGATAGGTCTTTAGGCCCAGCTTGATCATTTTAATGCTCTATAAAAACAATAGGCTGAGCCCAAATTCACGCCTTTTGACAAAATTTATGTCGAAATAACTTGCGCCCCGATCCATTCGACAATATCTTTGTGAAAAGGAATTGTCATGCATATTCGCGAGGTCATTGAGCGGACGGGGATTGTCGAACGACAGATCCGTTACCTCATCGCCGAAGGGCTTATCCCGCCGCCGCGGGGTGGCCGGGCCAATGCCGATTATGGCGACGACCATGTCGCGGCCATCCATCGCTACCAAAGCCTGAAAGATCTCGGCTTTCCGCCCTCGGCGATCAAGTTGCTACTCGATGCCCATCAGGGCGTCCCGTTTCCGATTGCACCGGGCATCACCCTGGTGATCGACCCCGACCTGCTCGGCAGCGGCCTTGAGGCCGCGCCACTTGCCGACAAGATTAACGCACTTCTTTTGACCCTTTTGAAGGAACCAGACCATGGCCAAGACCGCAACCCAGCCAATGATTGATCCCTTGGGTGCCTTCATGGCCGGGGCCTTTATTGCTGGCTCCGACCGCCCTGTGCCTCTAGTCTCGACCGCATTTGAGGTTGAAATTCGCCCGGGCCTAGCCTGGGTCACAACCCGGCGCGTATTTTGCAATCAAGAGGCGGCCAGCATTGAGGCCACCATCACCTTTCCCTTGCCGGTTCATGCGGTGCTGTTTCATCTCGAAGCGCGCATTGATGGCCGCGTCCTGACCGGCAAGGCCAATGCAAGGACGGATGCCCGCGAAATCTATGAGGGCGCGGTCAGCCGGGGCAAGTCCGCGGTCTTGCACGAAGAGCTCTTGCGCGGCGTTCACATGTTGTCTGTGGCCCATATTGGCCCCGGCAAAGAGATCGAGGTCATTACCCGCTGGGCCACCACCCTTAGCCTTGTTGGCGGGGTGGCCCGACTGCGTATCCCCCAGACGGTCGGCGATATTTATGGCCGCTCTGGCCTTAGCGATAGCGACGAACTCATCACGGGCGGGGCGGTTCAGACCTGCTCGCTCAAGGTGCATTGCCCAGGTGCCGCGGTTCGCCTGATCAATGGCCACCTGATCGATGGTGAGGCGACCGTGCCCAATAATCGGCCGATTGACCTAGGCATTGCCCAGACCGGCATTGCCACCCTGCACGGCCGCGCTGCCAATGGCCGCGCCATCCAGATGCGGATCGAGCCCCTATCGGTTGATCCTGTGCCCCTGAAGGTCGCTGTACTGGTGGACCATTCGGGCTCAATGAATAGCGGCTGTTCGGGCGCCGCGCGCTCAAGCCGGACCAGCAATCACGCCGCCGTGGTTGAAGGCCTAAAGGCCATAGCGGGCCAGGTCCTGCCCAATGATTATTTGGAGGTCTGGGAGTTTGACACAAGCTGCAAGCTGGTCGGTCAGACCCAGCCCTTGAGGGCACGCCAAGACCTGCCCGCCCTTGCCCGGCGCCTTCAGGCCCCCTCGGGCGGCACGGATATCAATGATGCCCTAGCCACAGTCCTTGCTAGCACAAGGGCAGATGCCATTGTCATGATTACCGATGGCCAGAGCTTTGCCCTTGATGTGGACGCTCTCGCCAAGTCAGAGCGGCCGATCTCCGTGGCTCTAGTCGGCGCCGATAGCCTAGAGGCCCGGGTTGGGCATCTCGCCGCCGTCACGGGCGGGGATATCCTAGTCTCGACCGAGTTGGATCTGGCCCAGACCTTGGTTGCGGCCTTGAACAATACAAGACGCCCAGCGCTAGCCGCCTCGCGCGATCCCAACCACATCCAACTGATCCGTATGGGCGCCCTGATCCAGATGGACTGGAGCGCCGAAATCGAGGCACCCGCCCCCTCAGACGAGGCCCGTGCTGTTGGTGCGCTTGCCGCCAGCCTTAGACTGCCGCGCATTCCGACCAGCGAGGCGGCCAATTATGCCGCCAGCGAAGGCATTGTCTGTCACCTGACCAGCCTAGTCCTGGTCGACGAGGCCGGGGCCGTGCAAGAGGGCCTGCCCGGTCAAAGAAAGGTCAGCCTGCCCGAGCCGGAATCGCGCTCAATGTCACTCAATTTCTGCAGAGAAGTGAGCTTCGATGCCGGTTCAACTGCAATGGACAGCCTATCAGAAGTCGTCGAAATTCCGAGCTTTATGCGCAAATTAGCCGCCCCCCCGAAAGCGCCCAACAGCTTAATGCCAATGAACTCTGAGGTCCCCTCTCGGCGCCGCCCGGGCAAGTCCGGCTTGAGAGACCTGTTCAGCTCAAAGCCCGATCGCGCCGCATCACTGCCCGAACCATCGGGCATAGACCTGGCAGAGCGGATCGATTGGGATTTTAACCCGGCCGCCCTTGCCTTGGGTGATTTTAGTGCTCTGGATGCTGAGCTTGAAGTCGAGATCGAGGCGATCGCCGAAAATGATGCGGTCTGCGCCCTCGCCGGTCGTTTGGGCGTGATGCCAGAATGTGTGGCCATAGCCTTGATCGCCCTGTGCCTAGACACCCCCAACCGCTCTGCCGCGCGGATCGTCAAGGTTATGATCAACCGCACCAGCCTGGCCGAGCTCGTCGCGCTGGGAAAATCCATCAGGCTATGGCCCGCCTCGCACAAGATCGTGCTGGTCTAGGCTCGCGCCTTAACCCGCACCGCACCAATCCAGCTAGGTCCGCTTTTGACACATTGCGGGGCTAGCTGGGCTTATCCCTAAACCTTGAATATTGGGAATTGATTCTCCAACACCATATTGCCAGTTTTGAGTGGGCGGGTCGCAGGCGTTTAGGCTACGGCCTCAAGGCCCTTGCGCTGGATGATAGAAAGCAGCCGCAAGGCTGGTCCCCCCGGCCGTTTCTTGCCGCGCTCCCAGTCGGAAACCAAATTCTTGGACACGTTTAGATAGCGCGCAAAAACCGGCTGTGAGACCTTTTGCGCATCGCGTATGGCCTTGATCTCTTCAGCCGTGAGCCGTATCGCGGGGGCAAGGCAAGCCTCGTCAAACTCGCGTAGGGTTTGCTTGTCGATGGCGCCTGCGCCATTGAGCCCCTCCATCATCTCGTGGACGGCGGCAAGCGCCTCGCTCTTATAGGTCTTGGGCATCGTCATTCACCTCAAACAATCTTCCTTCGTCCACCTCAGT
>CANGCO010000023.1 GCA_947452365.1 Caulobacteraceae bacterium | reverse complement strand
GCCAGTATCGCGCCCAGCTGGATCAGGACCGCAAACGTATCCCAGGCCGGACCGCCAAGGCCCATGGCCCGCTCGGCCAATAAGAGGTGGCCGGTGGACGAGACGGGCAAGAACTCGGTCACGCCCTCAATCAGACCCAGTATAATCGCATTCAACCAATCGGGCATGGGGCTGGGTCCTTGGGGGCTATGAAGATGTCAGGTCCAGATAGACCCGAGCCGCCGGGGTCTGTCCAGCCCCTGATTAGGGCCAAGCTTGTCTTGCCGATTAGGCTGGTCGCGCCCTAGACTGGGACCTGACTTTTGAGGGGCGCAATTATGACGAAGCGGGTTTGGCGGATATTGGCGGGCGTTTGTCTGGCCGGAGCATTTAGCCTTGGCGCGGCCCAGGCGGCCAGTTTTGTGCAGGTCGGCAAGGTCTTGCTCGATCCGGCGACCGGCAAGGTCGAGACGGCCAAGACCTTGGTGATTGATGGCGGCAAGCTGGTGCGCATTGCCGATGGTTATGTGTCCGAACCGGGCGGTACGGTGATTGATCTGCAGGACCGGTTTGTCCTGCCCGGCCTGATCGATAGTCATGTGCATCTGACCAGCCAGACCAGCCCCACCAGTCGCCTGGAAGAAGTGACCCAGTCCTCGGCCGACCAGGCCATGGTCGGGGCCCGCTATGCGCGGCGCACGCTCTTGGCTGGATTTACCACTGTGGCCGATCTGGGCGCAGACAATGCCGCGATTTTCGCCCTACGCGATGCGACGGCGCGCGGCGATGTGCCGGGGCCACGGATCATCGCGGCGGGGTCTGCGATCTCGGTGCATGGCGGCCACGGCGATGTTAACGGGTTTCGCGAAGACGTTATGCATGTGCTGCGGCCAGGCTCGGTCTGTTCAGGGCCCGCCGACTGCAGCCGAGCGGTGCGCGAGCAGGTCTGGCTGGGCGCCGATATCGTCAAGATTACGGCGACGGGCGGGGTCTTGTCCAATACGGCGGCAGGTCTTGCCCAGCAGTTTTCCGATGATGAGCTAGCGGCGATTGTCGAATCTGCCCACCGCATGGGCCGCAAGGTCACCGCCCATGCCCATGGGGTCGATGGCATAAATGCGTTTTTGAAGGCGGGCGGCGACAGTATCGAGCACGGCACCTATCTGGATGCCAAATCGATTGCCCTCTTTAAGTCTACCGGCGCTTATCTGGTGCCGACCCTGATGGCCGGGGACTATGTCGCCAAGATTGCCGCCTCTAAGGACAATTTCCTCACCCCCGCCCAGACCACCAAGGCCTTGCAGGCCGGGCCCAAAATGCTCGACATGGCCAGGCGCGCGCATGAGGGCGGGGTCAAGATCGCTTTTGGCACCGATACGGGCGTCTCGGCCCATGGTGACAATGCCTATGAATTTGTGCTCCTGACCCGGGCAGGTCTTACCCCGCTCGAGGCGGTGCAGAGCGCAACGATTGGCGCGGCCGATCATCTGGGCCTTGGCGATCAGATTGGCCGCCTAAGCCCTGGCCTTGCCGCGGACCTGATCGCGGTCAAGGGCGATCCCTTGAGCGATGTCACGACCTTGCAAACAGTGGTGTTTGTGATGAAGGGCGGCGTGGTGTTCAAGCGCTGATCGCGCGCGCCTAGCTGAGAGTCGTTCGCGCTGTTGCATGCGGCTAGGTCGCGCTAAACTGGAGCCATGAGCAGTTCCCATACCCACGGCCTTAATCTGGCCCAGTCCAGTGCCCTGACTCGTTATGCCACCACCTTGTCGGTGGGCGTGGCGGCGATCTTGATTGTCATCAAGGCGGTGGCCTGGGTGCAGTCGGGTTCGGTTGCGATGATGGCCTCGCTCGCCGATTCAAGCCTGGACCTGGTTGCCTCGCTAGTGACGTTTTTTGCCGTGCGCTATGCCGCCGCCCCGCCGGATGCCGAGCACCGGTTTGGTCATGGCAAGGCTGAGGCCTTTGCCAGCCTGATCCAGGGTGGCCTGGTCTTTGCCTCGGCGGCCCTGATTGGCCAAGAAGCGCTCAACCGCATCGCCCATCCGCACCCGATCCAGCAAGAGGGCTGGGCCATGGTGGTCATGGTCGCCTCGATTGCCTTGACCATGGCCCTGATTGCGGCCCAGTCGCGGGTTCTGCGCCAGACCGGCTCGGTGGCGGTCTCCGGCGATCGGGCGCATTATGCGGCGGACCTGGCCTCAAACGGCATATCGCTTTTGGGCATTGCCGCTGTGGCCGTGTTTCACCAGCCGGTGCTGGATGCTGTAGCGGGCCTGATCGTCGCGGCCTGGCTGGTCTGGGGCGCGGTGGGGGTGTTTAGCCAGGCCTCGGTCCAACTGATGGATCAGGAACTGCCCGACGAACAAAGGGCCAGCATTATCCATCTGATGACCCAGGACGTGCGTATTCGCGGCGTGCACCAGTTGCGCACCCGTGCCTCTGGCCCGTTTATCCATATGCAGATGCATGCCGATCTGGACCCCAGCCTGTCACTGGTCGAGGCGCATAATGTTATGGTTGCGGCCGAAAATAGGGTGCTGGTCGCCTTTCCCGCCGCCGATATCTTGATCCATCCCGACCCTAGCGGTCAGGCCGAGCCGCATGGCGGCGCGTTTGCCGAAACCGCCCATAGCCATGATTAATGTTTTGTATACAGCTTGGGCGGGATAAGCGGCCATGTTTGCTTGTTCTCTAGGCGATATTCTGGTTCAAACCGCATAGATCATGACCCTCAGCCGAAGCCTTCACCATTTTCCGCTTGATCCCGCCTCGCGTCAGGTGCGGCTCGCGCTTGGCGAAAAGCGGCTGCTGTTTAGCGAAGTCTCCGAACGCTATTGGGAGCCCAAGACCAGTCTTGAAGAGATGAACCCTTCGGGTCTGACCCCAATTCTGGTCGAGCTTCAGAGCGCGCAGCGGTTGGTGATCTGTGAAAGCCGGGCCATATTGGAGCATCTGGAAGAACAATATCCCCAGCCTGACCTGCTCGGCCCCGATCCCGCCACCCGCGCCGAGGCGAGACGCTTGGTGCAATGGTTCGAGCGCAAGTTCGATAATGAGGTCAATGCCTATATCCTCTATGAAAAAATGGATAAGCGCCTGCTAGGCCTTGGCGCGCCGGACATGGCTAATCTGAGACAAGGGCGCGAAAACTTGCGCGCGCATCTGGCCTATCTGGAAAGCTTGCTGGTTAATCGCGATTGGCTGGCCGGGCCGCGCCTGTCCCAAGCTGATTTTGCTGCCGCCGCCCATATTTCGGTGATCGATTATTTTGGCGATGTGCCTTGGCGCGAATTTTCCGCCGCCAAGACCTGGTATATGAAGATCAAGTCGCGCCCGTGTTTTCGCCCCCTCTTGGCTGATCGCTGGCCGGGCCTGGCACCGTCTGGGCATTATGACAATCTCGATTTCTGAGGCCTCTGGGCCTGAAGCCCAGATTCGGGCTCAGATTCGGGCCAAGGCCCTAGAGCTTGGCTTTGAGGTTTGCGGCTTTACCAGCGTGACCGACCCTTGGCCGGCCAGCGCCCGCCTCGCGGCCTTTGTCGAGGCCGGCCACCATGGCCAGATGGACTGGATGGCTGAGACGCTCGAGCGCCGCTCGCACCCAAGGGCCCTGTGGCCCGGTGCCCTCAGCGCCATCATGTTGGGCGTCAATTATGGTCCAGGCCATGATCCGCTCGAGGCGCTAAAGGCCAAGGACCGCGGCAATATCTCGGTCTATGCCCAGGGCGATGATTATCACGACCTGATCAAGAAACGGCTCAAGACCCTGGCGCGCTGGCTGGTCACCCAATTTGGCGGCGAATTAAAGGTGTTTGTCGATACCGCCCCCCTGATGGAAAAGCCCCTGGCCCAGCAGGCGGGTCTTGGCTGGCAGGGCAAGCATACCAATCTGGTCTCGCGCCAATTGGGCTCTTGGCTGTTTTTGGGCGCGATCCTGACCGAGCTGGTCCTAGAGCCGGACGCGGCCGAGATCGATCATTGCGGCTCTTGCCGGGCCTGCCTTGATATCTGCCCGACAGGTGCCTTTCCCGCGCCCTATCAGCTCGATGCCCGGCGCTGCATCTCTTACCTGACCATTGAGCATAAGGGCCCCGTCGATGAGGCCCTGCGCCCGGCCATGGGCAACCGCATCTATGGCTGCGATGACTGTCTGGCCGTCTGTCCCTGGAATAAGTTTGCGCAAATCGGCAACGAGATGGCCCTGCAGCCGCGCCCGGCCCTAACCGCCCCCGCGCTTGCCGACCTCGCCGGGCTCGATGATGCGGCCTTCCGCACCCTGTTTGCCAAGAGCCCGATCAAACGCATTGGCCGAGACCGGTTCGTACGAAATGTCCTCTATGCCATAGGCAATAGCGGCGAGCCTGCCTTGCGCGGCGTTGCGGAGGCCTTGTGCCAGGACCCCGATGCGGCGGTGTCGGATGCGGCTAGGTGGGCGGCGGCGCGGCTGGGTTAGGGGGCGTTGGCGCCGGATTCAAAAGTGTTTCAAATTGGATAAGCCGACGTGCGCCATCCGCACAACTCCCTATGGCGTCTAGGCCACCTCCACCTCTAACAGCGCAGCCGCAGGAATGCGCCAGTCTCTGGCAAGGGTGCGGATCTGGTCCAAGGTCAGGGGGCGGCGACCCGATAAAATTTCCGAAGCGCGGGACCTCGAGCCCAAAAGATTGGCGAGATCGGACTGGGTTTTGCCATTTTGCTCCATGCAAAACTTCAGCGCCTCAAGGCCACTGACCTTTGGGATGGCATAGTGTTTGTCTTCATAAGCCGCGACCAAGGCGATAAGGGCGTCTCGCTTATCTTAGTCGGCGCTACCCGTTTGCGCCTGCCAGAGGGTGTCAATGTCCCGTAGGGCGGCAGTCAGGTCATCATCATTGCGGATCACGGCGACACGCATCGAAACCTCCATAGTTCGGCTAGACTATACCCTAATCCGGCACGCCCGTCTCTAACTCCTCCAGCCACACCGCTGCTGAGGCGTCCGAGGGCATGCGCCAGTCGCCGCGGGGGGAGAGGGAGCCGCCGGAGCTGATCTTGGGGCTGTTGGGCACGGCGCTGCGTTTAAACTGGTTGGCGAAGAAGCGTTTTAAAAAGAGGGCCATCCAGGACTTGATCGTGGCCAGGTCATAGGCCGGCCGCGCCGTATCGGGCGTATTCGCTGGCCAGTCGCCCTTGGCGGCATCATGCCAGGCCTGCCAGGCCAGATAGGCGATCTTGGACGGCTTAAAGCCATAGCGGGTCAGGTAATAGAGGGTGAAGTCCTGCAGGGCATAGGGGCCGATCATACTCTGCGTCGATTGCACCGCGCCATCGGCCCCGGCGGGGATCAGCTCTGGCGAGATTTCTGTGTCCAATATGGCTTGCAACAGCTTTGCGGTCTGGTCGCTAAAATCGCCCGACGCGGCGGCAAAGCGGATCAGGTGCTGGATCAGGGTCTTAGACACCCCGGCATTGGGGTTATAATGGCTCATATGATCGCCGACGCCATAGGTGCACCAGCCCAGCGCTAGCTCGGACAGGTCGCCGGTGCCGACGACCAGGGCGGCGTTTTGATTGGCGAGGCGGAACAGATAATCGGTGCGCAGGCCCGCCTGCACATTCTCAAACGTCACATCATAGACCGGCTGGCCCGCGCCAAATGGATGACCAAGATCGGCCAGCATTTGCTGAGCGGCGGGGCGGATATCCAGCTCATGGGCGCTGACGCCCAGGGCCTGCATCAGGGCATGGGCATTGGCCTTGGTCGCGTCGGATGTGGCAAAGCCGGGCAAGGTATAGGCCAAGACGTTTTGGCGTGGCAGGCCAAGCTGATCCATCACCTTGACCGCCACAATCAGGGCCTGGGTGGAATCGAGGCCGCCTGAGACTCCAATGACCAGATGCTTTAGGCCCGTGGATTTTAGCCGCGTGGCCAGGCCCTGGACCTGGATGTTCCAGGCCTCATAACAGTTTTCGGCCAGCTCATCGGGATTGGACGGCACATAGGGAAACCGCTCGATATCGCGGATCAGGTCCAGCTTTTGCGCCGGGGCCTCAAAGTCAAATTCGACCGTGTCAAAGCCCTCGCCATCGCGGCGACTGCGCAGGGCCGCATCATTCCAGGTGCCGGTACGCAGGCGCTCTTGGCGAATGCGGCCAAGATCCAGATCGCTAAGGGTCAAGGTCGGCTCGTGGCTAAAGCGCTGCGATTGGGCCAGGGTCTGACCGAGCTCAAAAATCGCGCCCTGACCGTCCCAGGCCAGGTCCGTCGTGGATTCGCCCGGTCCCGCCGCCGAATAGGCATAGGCCGCCTGACAGCGCTCGGACTGGGACCGGCAAAGCAGGTTACGGGTCTTGGCCTTGCCAATGGTGATATTGCTGGCTGACAGATTTAAGAGGATTTCCGCGCCCGCCAGGGCCGCCGCGCTACTGGGCGGGGTCGGGGTCCAGATGTCTTCGCAAATCTCGATATGGAAACAAAACGGCGTGCGGCCCACGGCCTGGAACAGGATATCGACGCCGAACGGCACATCTTCACCCGCAATGGCTATGGTCTCGCCGGTGACATCTGCGCCAGGCGTGAACCAGCGCCGCTCATAGAATTCGCGGTAATTGGGCAGGTAGGCCTTGGGCACAGCGCCCAGAATGCGGCCATCATGCAGGGCGACGGCGCAATTATAGAGCCCGCCCTTGAACCTTAGCGGCGCGCCGACCACACAGACCGGGGTCAGGCCCTCTGTGGCCATGGTCAGGCGCGCCAGCTGCGCCTCGACGGCATCGAGCAGGGCCTGTTGCAGCAACAGATCGTCAATCGCATAGGCGCTAAGGCCCAGTTCCGGGAACAGCAAGATCGCTGCGCCTGCCGCATGGCCTTTTTTGATCAGGTCTAGGGTCTGGTCTGCATTAAAGCCCATATCGGCAGGCTTAAGCGCCGGCACACAGACGCCGAGCCTTACAAAATCATGGCTATAGGGCGAGAAAAACGCAGGCGCGGCGGTGTCAGCCATGGGAACCCAGATAAAAACCGGTGTTTGCTCAGGTCACAATAGAGCAAGCGCGGTTAATATGCCACGTCTTGCACGCGCCGGATCTTTTAGGTGGCCTTAGCCTAACCAACCGGCGGGGCAGGATGGGGCATGACATCGATGAGCTGGATGCGAAACACCATGACGCTATTGGGCGGTATCGGGCCTGCACCTTGCGCGCCATAGCCCTGTTCGGGCGGCACATAGAGTAGCCATTCATCGCCAGGCTTCATCTGTTGCAGGGCCTCGACCCAGGCTGGGATCAGGCCTTGTAGGGGAAAGGTGGCCGGGGTGCCGCGCTGGAACGAGCTGTCAAAGACAAGGCCCGTCAAGAGCTTGCCCTCATAATGCACCTTGACCTCATCAACCGGTTTTGGGCTAACGCCGCTGGCGGGGCCAGAGGTGACGATCTTGTATTGCACACCGCTGGGCAGGGTCTTGATGCCCTTGGCCTTGGCATTCTTGGCCATAAAGCTGGAGGCGGCATCAAGATTGGCCGCCGCCTGCTTGTTTGGCGCGCAGGCCGACAGGCTGGCCATTAAGGCTAGGCCCGTGAAAAGGGTGGCAAGAATACGCATTTGGATAGGTCCCAAGACAGGCACAGAAACTTAAACAGACCGAGGTGGATAGCCGCGTTCGCGCAGGGCATCAATAATGTCTTGGGTGTGCTGGGCGTCGCGCGTCTCGATCATGATGTCGAATTCGGCGCCCTTGGCCGGAACATCGAGGGCCAGGCGATTATGCGCCACCTCGATTATATTAGCGCCCATATTGCCGATCAGGGCTGAGACATTGGCCAAGAGGCCCGGCCGATCATCGCCAACAATCCTCAGACTAATCAGGCGCTGGGCCCGTACCAGTTCGCGGGTCAGGACCGAGGTTAAAAGCCGCGTATCAATATTGCCGCCGCACAGGATCAGGCCGCACTTCTTGCCCCGGAACTTTTCAGGAAAAGCCAATAGGGCGGCCAAGGATGCAGCCCCCGCGCCCTCGGCAATGGTTTTTTCGACCGTGCAATAGAGCGAAATCGCGCGCTCGAAATAGGGCTCCTCGACCAAGAGCACCTCCTCGACCAGGGGGCGAGAAATGCCATAGGCCAGATCGCCGACCTGTTTGACGGCTATGCCCTCGGCAATGGTCTGGCCGCCCGTATTGGTATTCATGCCGCGCATGCGGGCGGTAAAGGACGGATACATGGCCGGCTCGACCCCGATAATATGGATATCGGGATTGATATGTTTGGCGGCCGTCGCCATGCCCGCGATCAGGCCGCCGCCGCCGATCGGAATGGGCAGGACTTCTAGGTCCGGAACCTCTTCGAGCATTTCCAGCGCCACCGTGCCCTGACCGGCCATGACGTCATAATCATTAAACGGGTGCACAAATACGAGGTCACGCTCATCGCGCAGCTTGGCGGCAAAGGCGGCCGCATCGTCATAGGTCTCGCCCTCCAGCACGACCTCGGCGCCATGTGCGCGGGTGTGCTCGACCTTCACAAACGGCGTGCCCTTGGGCATGACAATGGTGGCGGGAACGCCCAGACGGGCGGCGTGATAGGCTAGGCCTTGGGCATGGTTTCCGGCAGACGCCGCAATGACGCCGCGGCTTTTTTCCTCGGCCGTCATGAGGGAGAGCTTGTTCAGCGCGCCGCGCTCCTTAAAGGCGGCAGTGAATTGCAGGTTCTCAAACTTCACCCATACCTCTGCCCCGGTAATCTCCGAAAGCGTGCGCGAATGGCGACAAGGCGTGCGCTCAATATGGCCCTTAAGGCGCGCGGCAGCCGACTGGATGTGGTCAAAGGTCAAGGACATAACAATACCAATGCTTGGTCAGGCCCGCTGGGAAGCCCCCAATGGACGTGCTGGCAAACTAGCGGCCAGCCCCCCAAACCGCAATCGCTAGTGTCAAATCGGCTCTAGCCGCCCAGCGGTTCGATCAGACCGCGTCATATTCCGCCACCAAATGCCCCGGCGCAATCTGCAATAATTGCGGCACATAGATGGGGTCTGTGTCACTTAAGGGCAGGCGCGAGGGCAAGAATTGCAGGCCCGCTAGGGGGTCGAGTGGACTGGCCGGTTCGCCAGTCAGCCTGACCCGCTTGCGGGCGCGCTCAAGTTCCGGATCAGGAACCAAGGCCGCGGCCAGAAGCGCGCGGGTATAGGGATGCTGGGGCTGGGCAAACAGCCTGGATGTCGGGGCTTCTTCCATCACCCGGCCAAGATAGAGCACCATGACCCGGTGGCTGATCTCGCGCACCACGGCCAGGTCGTGGCTGATAAAGATCATGGCCATGCCAAGGTCTTTTTGCAGATCGATCAAGAGGTCGATAATCTGGGCCCGGATAGAGACATCGAGCGCCGAGACCGCCTCGTCGCAGATCACCAGTCTGGGCTTGAGCATCATGGCCCTGGCAATACCAACGCGCTGGTTCTGGCCGCCGGATAATTCGTGCGGATAGCGGTTGATCAGGTCGGGCGACAGGCCAACCCTTTGCATCATGGTCCGCACTTCTTGCTCGCGGCCCCGGGCATCCAGATCGCCGCGATAGACCTGCAAGGGCTCAGCCATGGACGAGCCTATGGTCATGCGCGGGTCAAGGCTGGCCAAGGGGTCCTGAAACACGATCTGCAGGTCCTTGCGGGCGGTTTTTAACGCCGCCCGATCGGCCTGGGTTATCTCGCTGCCCAGAACCGTAACCGTGCCTTCGGTTGCGGGGACCAGGGCTAGGATGGCGCGCGACAAGGTGGTCTTGCCACAGCCACTTTCACCAACCACGCCCAGGGTCTCGCCCTGGCGGACCTGAAAGCTGACCCCGTCCACGGCGCGCAGGATTTTTTTGGGTGCAAACAGGCCATTATCGAGCGGATACCAGACCTTTAGATCATGGCCCTGCACCACTATGGCGGCGTCATCAGCGATGGGCGACAAGACTGGCCTGCCGCCGCGCCCTTCGCGATCTAGGCGGGGAATGGCGTCGAGAAGCTGGCGGGTATAGGCTGTGGCAGGGCTGGAAAACACGCTCTGGGCCGTGCCATGCTCAACAAAAAGCCCGTCCTTCATCACGCAAACCGTATCGGCCAGACGTGCAATCACGCCCATATCATGGGTAATCAGTACCATGGCCGTGCCGGTCTCGGCCTTTAGCTCGGCCATGAGATCCAGGATCTCGGACTGGACCGTGACATCCAGCGCCGTGGTTGGCTCATCGGCAATCAAGAGGGCCGGGTCACCGGCCATGGCACCGGCAATCATGACGCGCTGGCGCATGCCGCCGGAAAGCTCGTGCGGATACTGATTTAGCCGACGCGCAGCTTCGGGAATCCTTACCCGGTCCAGCCAAGCCTTGGCCCTGGCCATGGCATCGGTATGGCTCAGGCCCAGATGTAGGCGCAAGGGCTCGGCAATTTGATCGCCAATGCGCACATGCGGGGTGAGGGCCGTCAGCGGGTCTTGAAAAATCATCGCCATTTTCGAGCCGCGCACCCGATTGAGCATGGCGGGACCTAAGCCAAGTATGTCCTGCCCCTTAAACCGAACCGCGCCGCTGGCCCGGCCATTGGCGGCCAAGAGGCCCATGACAGTCATAAAGGTCTGGCTCTTGCCCGAGCCGCTCTCCCCGACCACGCCAAGGCACTGACCCGCATCCACTGAAAGGCTGACTCCCTTGACCGCCTCGACCAGACCATCATGGGTCGAAAAGCTGATCTTCAGATCCGTAACGGCCAAGACCGGCGGCGTTTGGGTGGGGGTCAAGGCTGTGGTCCTCAAGGCAAATCAATCGATAACGACTGTAACCGCCTGCGCCGGGAGCGCAATCTGTGTGAACGGCCATGCTTGGGCTTTTCAAGCGCCGCTAAATTAGGGCAAATGGCGGCCTTAACCTTGTGAGCGCCCCCATGCCTGTCATCTCCATCGTCAATACTGCCATTTTCGATAATGGCTCCATCCGCAAACTGGCCTCTAGCCTGGCACAATTGGGCTCCAAGCGCCCCTTGCTGGTCACTGATCAGGGCCTGGTTGCGGCAGGCGTTGCGGCCACTGTGATTGCCCAAGCCGGTGAGGCGGGCTTTGCGGCCATATTCGACCAGACCCCGCCCAATCCCGACGAAGACAGCGTCACGGCCGCGACGGCCCTGTTCAAGGCCCATGATTGCGACGGCGTGGTTGGTCTTGGCGGCGGCTCCAGCATGGATCTGGCCAAGGCTGTGGCCATGATGGCCAGCCATGAAGCGCCGCTTGAAAAATACGGTGCCTCCGCACGGGGCGGTAAATACATCACCAAGACCTGCCCGATCATTGCCATTCCGACAACGTCTGGCACCGGCTCGGAGGTTTCGGTTGGGGCTGTGGTGGTCTTGAATAATGGCCGCAAGGAAACCTTCCTGTCGCCGCACCTGATCCCCGGCGTGGCGATTTGCGATCCAGAACTTAGCCTTGGCCTGCCCGCTGGCCTCACCGCCGCCACTGGCATGGACGCGGTGACCCACTGTATCGAGGCTGTGCTTTCGCCGGTGGATAATCCGCCGCTCGAAGCCATTGGCTATGACGGGGTTGAGCGGGCTGTGGGCATGGGCTGGCTGGAGCGGGCGGTGGCTGATGGCTCGGACCTCGAAGCGCGCGCGCAAATGATGATGGCCTCACTTGAGGGGGCGCTGGCCTTTGCCAAGGGTCTTGGCGCAGTGCATGCCCTGTCGCATTCGTGTGGTCGCTTGCCCGGCCTAAAGCTGCATCACGGCGCGCTCAATGCCCTGTTTCTGCCCGCCGTGATCCGGTTCTCCGAAGGCGCGGCCCCGGCCAAATATGCGCGTTTGAAAAAGGCAATGAATCTGGCTGCGGATGCCGATCTGGCCGATGCCCTAGCAGCCTTGAATGCCAAGTTGGGTATTGTGCCCAAGCTATCCAGCCTTGGCGTGACCCGAGACATGATCCCCGAAATCGTCCGCTATGCGGTCAGCGACCTGGCCCATATGACGGCGCTCAAGCGCCCGACTGAGGCCGAGTACGAGGCCCTGATTGAGGCCGTATTCTAGGCGACGGACGACATGGCGCGGTGCAGTTCCAGCACCGCGCACAGGATATGATAGAACGAACTGGCGGGGGCGGCTTCAAGCACGAAGTCGCCCTCTTGCGTCATGCGATCCAACCAAAGCCCGGTCACGGGCACATCCAGATATCTTATCAAGGTCTCAGCGGCACCGACCGCGCCGTCGAGATCGGCTGGCTTACCGGTGATCTGTGCTCGTCTTAGGCCGGCCTTGAGGCGCTCGGTCTGGGGCCAAAGCCGGGCCCCGGCATCCAAGATCTGCAAATCCTCTAGCACCACATTAACCGCCACGCCGCGCCCAGGATCAACGCCGTGCGCTTCGGCCAAGTCAATCATCCGCTGGGCGGCGGTAATCGCATCAGGTCGGCTTTTGGCCTGACCCCAGCCCATTAGCAGCCATCCCCATTCAAACTGGTGGCCAGGCTCCCATTTGCGGCCCTCTAGGCCCGGCATGGGCCGCCAATGGGCATCAAAGTATTCGCGCACCGCCCCGGTCTTGGCATCCATAAAATAGTTTAGGCACAAGGCGGCGATTGCGTCTGCCTCAGCCTGCCAGACCGGGTCCTTGCTCACGGCCGTCCAGGCGAGGCAGGCCTCAAAAAGGTGCATGTGCGGATTGGATTGCAAGGGTAGACTTGGCGGCACGGTTTCTTCAAACCCGCCCAGATCATGCCCTTGACGGGCTTTGAGGCTGGCAAGCAGGGCCTTGGCCTTGTCTTCAAGCGCAAACCGGACCGGCACGCGGCCGTGGAGACTGGCCAAGGCAAACAGGCCAAAGGCCTGATCATAGAGTGAAGGGCCTTCATCCAGCGCCCCGCCGTCTGCGGCGACCAGATTGCGGATCAGGCCATCGGGGCGAAAAAACCGAGCCAGATAGGTTTCTAGCTCGGTTTCGATAATCGCGCGCCAAGGCCCGTCCCAGCCCAGTTCCCCCGCCACGGCAAAACAATAGAGCTGGCGCGGCGTCACCCGGCCTCGACGCGGTAGATCTAGCGCCTGGCCGTCTTGATCAATCTTTTCATGAAACCCGCCCTTTATGGCATCGCGCCCCGTCTTGGCCCAGAGCGGCAGGGCAAAATCGACCGCCCAGATGCGCAAGCGATCGCTCATACCGGTCAGGGTCTGCCATTGCGGCGAGGCGATCAGGGCAGAGGACAGGGGCAAGGCATTTTGCTTCATTAAGGATTAAGCCCGCGCGGCGGGTAAGGAATCAAGCTCTACCATACTGATGCGGCGCAAATCCCCTAGGGTGCGCCCATTATCATCGACCGTGACCATATCGACATAGCGATATCCCGGCTTGATCTTGTCAGCGGCATAGGCGCGCAGATCATGCACCATAGCGCCAAGCGCCGGGTCTCTGGCCTGAAACGACAAGAAGAAGCGAATATCGCTCTCGACAAGGTCTTGATCGGACAGATGCCCCAATGGGCTTTGCGCATTAATCGGGTGCATGAGGGTCATGTTCAGAGCGAACAACGGATTATGGGCTCGCAACAGCCCAAGTTCATAAACCCGGCGAAACACTTGGCCCTCATGGCTAACCTCGCGCATCAGGACCGATAGCCGAACCTGTGCGTCGCTGAGTATATTGGTCCGTCCATTGCCAATCCGGAGCATCAAGGTGCGGCAGCCATTATAAGGCGTTATCACCAAATTATCGGCATAAACCACCATGGCGCGCGGCCGAGAAAAACGCACAAAGATCAGGCCGGTCAATATGGCGGTAAAGGCAACCCCCACCAAGATCTCGACGGCGGCAATCTGGTGGCCATAGGTGGTGGCGGGGTGCATATCGCCATAGCCCACAGTGGCCAGGGTCTCTATGCTGAAAAAGAACAGGTCTTCCCAATGGCTCGGGCGGACATTGGCGACACTGCCCGGCTCCAGCCCATAAAGACCGGCAAATACCGAGGCCGTGACCAGATAGGCCCCCGCGATCAAGACCAGAAACATCGGCCAGCGGACCGTCAGGGCGGCATGATAGGGATCGGACGCATGAAACCGGCGCGCACCAATGGTGCGCATCTCGAAAGGTTCGGGCCCAGACCGATTGGGGTCACCCACCACCCGCTGAGATTTTGGCTCTCGCATCAAGGATCCAACCTGACCTGCCGGGCATAGACTGCCTAACGACAATCTTGTTTGACACGATTGCGCCGTAAAATCTTGCAACAATTCCACGCATGGTAACAGGTGGCGCAAATACGCCAGTGCGAGCGGCCAATTTGGAGATCCGTAATGCTATCGCGACGCCGATTTTTTGCTGGGGCCAGCCTGGTTGGGGCTGTGTTTGGATTGGGCGGCGCGTCTGGCGCGCTTGCGGCAGCCGCCGAGCGGTTTGAGTTTACTCTCAGCGATACCGAGTGGCGCAAACGCCTCAGCCCGCAGCAATATGCGGTTCTGCGCCAGCACGATACCGAGCGGGCAGGGACTAGTCCCCTAAACACTGAGCATAGACGCGGAGTGTTTGCCTGCGCAGGCTGCCAGCTGGATCTCTATCGATCGCAAGACAAGTTTGAATCCGGCACAGGCTGGCCCAGCTTTATCCGGCCCATTCCTGGCGCCGTGCGCACCCGGATGGACACCTCGTTTTTTTCAGTTCGGACCGAGGTGCATTGCCGCCGCTGTGGTGGGCATTTGGGCCATGTGTTTGATGATGGCCCGCCGCCAATCGGCAAGCGCTATTGCATGAATGGCGCCGCCTTGAACTTCAGGCCCGCCTAGGCTTACGCAAGGTCTATCTTTCGCAAGCGCTCAAGCCGTTATAGCCTTGGCAAAATTTTGTCAGAGAGGCAGCCATGCAAGACCGTATCACAGTGACCATGACCGGCGGCGTTGCCGATGTGCGCCTAACCCGGGCCGACAAGATGAATGCCCTGGACGATGCCATGTTCCAGGCCCTGATCGATACGGGCGAGGCGCTGAAAGCCCAAAAGGGCCTAAGAGCGGTGGTCTTGTCGGGCGAGGGGCGGGCCTTTTGTGCAGGCCTCGATATGGGCAATTTTGGCAAGATGGCTTCGGGCGAGCGCAAGGGCGGCACGGGCCTGGTCAATACGCCGCGCACGCCGGGCGGTGCCAACCGGGCCCAGCATGCGGCCATGGTCTGGCGCGAAGTGCCCGTGCCGGTGATTGCGGCCGTGCATGGCGTGGCCTTTGGCGGTGGCTTTCAAGTCGCGCTTGGGGCTGATCTTCGCTTTGTGACGCCGGACCTGCGTATGGCCGTGATGGAGATCAAATGGGGTCTTGTGCCCGACATGGCCGGGATTGCCCTTTTGCGCCGCATGATCCGCGACGATGTGGCGCGCGATCTGACCTATAGCGGCCGCCAATTTAGCGGCGAAGAGGCCTATGCCATGGGTCTGGCCACCCGGGTGTGTGCCGATCCCTATGCCGAGGCGCTTGCCTATGCCCACGATATTGCCGCCAAGAATCCCGATGCGATCCGGGCAGCCAAGCGCTTGATGAACCTGGCGGACGATGCCGACCTGACGGCAATCCTGCTGGCCGAAAGCACGGAACAAGCCGCCTTGATCGGCTCGCCAAACCAGGTCGAGGCGGTCACGGCCAGCTTGCAAAAGCGCGCTGCTAGCTTTGCCGACTAGGGCCCCGGCGTCTTAGGCCGGGGCGCAGGGCCTGTTAGCGGGGTTTGACGAAGGGCAGGGTTGAGGTCAGGCCGCCATCGACGGGGAAGGCCTGGCCATTGACATAGGACGCCTCGTCCGAGGCGAGGAACAGGACCATATTGGCGATTTCTTCAGGCTCGCCATAGCGGCCCATGGGATTAAGCTGGCCGATCTTGTCCTCATTGCCGCGGGCGCGGGCATTGTCAAAAATCGGCTTGGTCATGCCGGTCTCGATCAGGCCAGGACACACGGCATTGACCCGAACCCCTGTGCCATAAAAGGCATTGGAGCTAGTCTGGACGAGCGAAATCACCCCAGCCTTGGAGGCCGAATAGGGCGAGCCCCCCGCATTGGCGCGGATACCGGCAACAGACGCGGTGCAGACGATCGCGCCCTTGCCCTGTTTGATCATGTGTGGCGCGGCATATTTGATCGCTAAGAACGGGCCGATCAGATTGACCCTGAGGATCTCGTTCCAATAGTCAACAGTCTGCTCAAAGAGGGGCACCATGCCGCCGGAAATGCCGGCATTGGCATAGACGACGTCCAGGCCGCCAAATTCGCTAATGGCGCGGTCAATATAGCCGACGACCTCGGCCTCAATACCAACATCAGCCGTCATGCCAATCGCCTGGCCGCCATCGGCGATAATGGCAGCGACCGTGTCATGCACGGCATCGGTCTTGTCGACGCACAGGACCCTAGCGCCCTCGCGGGCAAAGGCCTTGGATGTGGCCCGGCCAATGCCAGAGCCTGCACCGGTTATGATTGTCCGCTTACCGCTTAGCCGTCCCATCTTCGTCTCCTATTCGTTTGTTTTTGTTGGCGCCTATAGGGGACAAGACAGCCGCCTTCGTCAAACGCTTGTTCTGCGCCTAAGCGCCTTCAAGCTGGGTTTTTCCAGATATTGGCGGCTCAATAGGGCGGCGATCAGGGCAAGGCTTGTGGCTAGGCCTGCAAATAGCCAGCCATGATGCGGGGCCAGCCAGCGGCCCACCAGCCAGACAATCGGCCAGTGCCAAAGATAAAGGCTGAAAGAGGCATCGCCCAAGACCGAGACCTTGGCCAGATCGCGCCAATGCCCCGCCGCTTCGAGCCCGACCGCGCTTGCCACGATCAACGCGCAAGGCCCGCCCCAGACCAGGGCCCGCCAATAGCCAGGATCGTTCACG
Source organism: Caulobacteraceae bacterium (assembly GCA_947452365.1). GTDB lineage: Bacteria > Pseudomonadota > Alphaproteobacteria > Caulobacterales > Caulobacteraceae > CAISGS01. Next base: position 13,767 of record CANGCO010000023.1, on the reverse strand, counting down.
GCGTCGGTCTGCAAGACCAAAAGACCTAGGCCCAAGACGCCAAGCCCCAAACTGATCCAAAACCCGGGCAGACGCCCTGCCACATATAGCCGGGCAATTACGGCTCCGGCCAAAAACTCCAACATCAGCGGATTGGCAAACAGCGGCCCCAAGGGATAGGCGACATAGCCCAAGAGCCAGACCATCATCAGGCCCAGCGCCAGTGTGCCAAACCGGCGCCCAGGATCAAACATCAGGCTTGTGGCCACTAGGGCATAAAACACCGCCTCATAGGTCAGGCTCCAGCCCACAGGCAGGATGGGGAAGGGATCGCCCGCTGGGTCATTGTGCGGGATCAGGGCGAAAGATGCGGCCAGATGCGGCCAGGTCAATTGGATGGTCGGCAAATTGGCTGGATCGATCAGGACGAGGGCCGCGACCATTGCCGTCGCCAGCCAATAGAGCGGCAGGATGCGCACGGCCCGATCGTGCAAAAACGCGGCCGGGCTCTGATCCTTGCGCGATACAGCCAGCCACAGCACAAAACCACTAATCACGAAAAACAGATCCACCCCAGCTGCGCCAATCGCCTTTGGCGCGGGCATCCATTGGCCGATATGAAAGGCCAGAACGCTCAATGCAGCAATGGCGCGCAGGGCCTGGACCGCGCGCAGGGTCTTGGTCACCTTGGACCCGTCACTTGGGTTCATCGTGTATGCGGATGATCAGGGACTGGCTGGCCGTGGCCATCAGCTCGCCGCTTTGGGCGTAAAGCGCCATCGAGCCCTGACCAAAGCCGCCATGAATCGACTGGATGCGGATGTCGCACAAGACCCAGTCGGTCGGCACAATGCGTCTAAAACGGATGGTATTGTCTAGGCTATTGCCTCCGGCCATTCGGCCCAGGGCATTGCCGATGCCGCTGGGGATAAAATCGGCAATAATGGCTAAAAAGCTGGAATCGATCGCAATATCGCCAAGCGGCCGCACCCATATAAGCAGTTGGCCGTCTTCGCTTAGCCCGCCCGCCTTGCGTTCCGGCCCATAGCGGCCCTTGGCCACCCTTACCTCTACCCGGCTATGTAGGTGATCGCTTTCGCTGCGCCAGTGCTGGGCGAGGCGGCAATCGTCTGGACCGGGAACCTCTGGGGCCTGGACCCACTGATGCGACAACTCGCTTTCGCGGCTGCCCAAGGCGGCATTGACGGTAAAAATCTCCTTGTCACCGACATGGCCAATGACGCGGGCCTGGCTATTATGCTTGCCATGGGCGGGTACCCAGACATCCAGATCAACAATCGAGGGCGGCCTAGCATAGGACAAGTATTGGGCCGTAGCCCAGATCACGGGCCGCTCACAGGTGCGCTCCATAGCGCTGATCGCGCTGGCCATGCCAACGCCGCCAAACATGAACACATTGCCCGGCGGCCCCACACACAGGCCTGCATGCAAGGGCAGGTACCAGCGGTGGGGATTATGGGTGGCCTTAAGGTCAAAAAATGGTGTGGTCATGAGCCTATAATGGACGCCTGAGCCTAGGCGCGGCAATGATTGATTTGCGCGCTGGACTAGAGGTTTTGCACCTCAAAGGTTAGGCCCGCCTTGGCGCGCAGCCGCGCGATCAGGGCTTGGCCCATGGCCGCTGCCGGGGTCCAGATGCCGCCGCCCGTGGTCGTGGCATCGACATCGTGTGCCAGGCACAGCGCGCTTTCGGCAATCATTTTGGACGTAGAGCCATAGCCCGGATCCTTGTCACCGGTCACAGCGACGCTGAGGGACTGGCCAGCGGCATTTTCACCGACAAACAAGACATCGAAAAAGCCGGTCTCGCGCTCGGTCTTGGATGGGCCTTGACCCGGCTGGGGCAGGGCAAAGCGCTGGATCAGGGCCCGGGTCGGGCCAAAGGCTAGGAGGGCGTTTTGAATCGTGTTCTGGCTGGTCAGGGCCTTGGCCTTTTTCTCGCCCGCCTTGCCGGGGCCGGTCAGCATCATTTCGTCATAGGTCAGGTCTTGGCCATAGGCATGGCCCAGCAGGGTGTTTGAGCGGTGTACGACCTTGGTATTAATCGCCGCCATGATAAAGGGCGCGGCCCATTGGCCAAGCCCCTCATCATAGGTTGCGACATTGCCATCGGGCTGGGCTGGGCCTGTAAAGCCCCCGGACATGGCAAAGGGATTGGCCATGACCGCGAGCAAGGAGCGGTCGCGGCCGGACGCTTCAATCGTGGCCAAAAGGCTGGCTGCTGTGCCGCCCGAAAACGTACCCTTCATCTTGCGCACACGGCCGCGGACCCGGTTTAACGGACTGCCAAGGCGGCTTTTGGCTTCTTGCTGCAAGAACCAGACGCCCAGATCAAACGGAATGGAGTCAAAGCCGCAGGAAAACACGATGCGTGCGCCCGAGGCCTTGGCCTTGTCGCCATAGGCGGCAATCATCTGGGCCATCCAGGCCGGTTCACCGCACAGGTCAACATAGTCCGTGCCCGCCTCGGCGCAGGCCGCAACCAAGGGCTCGCCATAGAGCTGATAGGGGCCAACCGTAGTGACGATTACCTTGGCCAGGGCGACCATCGTCGTCAGCGATTCGGCATCGGACGCATCGGCCAAGATCAGGGGAAGGCTATCGGGCGCGCCGATTTCGGTGCGGACCTCGTCGAGCTTGGCGGCATTGCGCCCGGCCATGGCCCAGCTGACCTCGCCGCCAACGCCATAAGTGGCCAGCATATGCTCGGCCACCAGCCGTCCGGTAAAACCTGTCGCCCCATAAATGATAAGGTCATAGGGACGGCTGGACTTGGTCGCCGCCTTGGCTGGGGTCTTGCTCATAAACTTGGTCCTGTTGGCAAAAAACTTGGGCCGCAACCTCTGTTACTGTGGCGTTGAGGTCAAGGCCTATACGGGGGCTAGTCTTGCGCCGATAAGTCGTGGCAAATACGGCCCAGAAACTGGAGGGGATGGCCATGGCCAAGACTGCATTCGTAACCGGTGGTACCGGCTTTGTCGGGCTCAATCTGATTGATGAACTGATCAAACAGGGCTGGGCGGTTACTGCTCTGCACAGACCGTCTTCAGACCTGACCTATCTTGGCCGGTTCAAGGTCGATCTGGTGGTTGGTGAGATCACAGACCAGGCCTCGCTTTTGGCTGCCATTCCGACGGGCACGGATACGGTGTTTCACGTCGCTGGCAATACCAATATGTGGCGTCAGGGCAATGCCGAGCAGACCCGTGATAATGTCGAAGGCACACACAATGTCGTTGAGGCCGCGATTGCCAAGAGTGTGCGCCGTCTGGTCGTCACCTCATCCATATCGGCCTATGGCGATGTGTCCGGGGCAGTGACCGAAGACACCCCAAGCCAGGCCGCCCATAGCTGGGTCAATTATGAAAAGACCAAGTATCAGGCCCAGGAAGTCGCCCGCGCCGCGATGGCGCGCGGGCTTGAAGTGGTGGTGATGCAGCCCGGCGGCATTATTGGTCCCTGGGATATTGGCACCTGGTCGCGGATGTTTCAGATGCTGCGTGATGACAAGCTGCCCGGGGTTCCGCCTGCAAGCCTCAGCTTTGGCCATGTTACAGAAGTGGTCAAGGCGCATATTGTGGCCGCCGAGCGCGGTGAAAATGGCGGCAATTATCTGTTGGCCGGGACCGATGCGACCATGCTTGACCTCGTCAGCGCCATTGCCCGGCTGATTGGCAAGCCGGTCCCAACCCAGACCATTTCGCCTATCTTATTGGGAATTGTGGCCCGGGTCGGGGATTTTGTCAGCACCTTTACCCGCAAGGCCCCGTCCTTCACGCCGGAAATGGCCGAGGGCCTGGGTGGCACGGTAACGGTCAGCTCGGCCAAGGCCATCAAACAGCTGGGCTATAAGACTGTGCCGCTCGAGGTCATGGTCAAGGACTGCCATGACTGGATGGTCGCTGAGGGCCGGATCTAGCCCAAGGGCATCCTCCCCCGGCAATACGGGGGAGGATTTATCCTAGTCTATGATCGCGCCATACAGCATGGCCTTGATCTGGCCGCGGAAGTTAAACGTGTTGGACGGCATGAGTTGGGTCATGAAGACCATGCTCATGTCCTCGACCGGATCGACCGAGAATATGGTCGAGGCCGCGCCGCCCCAATAATAGTCGCCGCCGCCCATAACGCCTGCCGCGACCTGATCCATGGTCGAGGCAAAGCCAAGGCCAAAGCCAACCCCGGCATTGGAGGTCTCGGAAAACGCCCCGATCGCTGAGGTGGTCAGGTCCTGGCCATTGGGCAGATGGTTCATATGCATCATGGCCAAGGTGCGCGGTCCGACAATCCGCACCCCGTCAAGTTCGCCGCCTTGGCGTAGCATTTCGCAAAACCGCATATAATCGGCCACAGTGCCAACCAGACCGCCACCGCCGGAATAGAAACCGGGCGGCTGCAGATACGGGCTCTTGGTCGGCTCATCAATCACTTGCAACTGCTTATCCGCGCCGCGCTGATAATTGGCGGCAAAACGCGACTGCTTGTCGGCTGGGACATGAAAGCCAGTATCGACCATGCCAAGCGGGTCAAAAATCATTTCCTGCAAGACCTGGGCAAAGGGCTTGCCTGATATGATCTCGACCAGGGCGCCGCAGACATCGGTCGAGAGCGAATACATCCAGCGCTCGCCCGGCTGATAGACCAAAGGCACCTGGGACAGCTTGTCCATAAAGCTCTCCATAGAGTCCGCACCGCCCATGCTGCGCACCTTTAGGCCGCGATAAACATGGTCGACCGGGTGTTGGATGCCAACGCCCGGCAGGCCACCGCCATAGGTCAGGCCGCCCGTATGGCGCAGCATGTCGCGAATACTGACCGGCCGGTTGAGCGGCTCAGTCTTCATGCTTTCGCCCTCACCCGACACATAGGCAACCTGATTGGCCCAGGACGGCACAAACCGCGAAACTGGATCATCCAGTTGGAAATGGCCTTGTTCATAAAGGCCCATCAGGGCGATCGAGGTGATCGGCTTGGTCATGGAATAGATGCGGAAAATCGTGTCGTCCTTAAGTGGCCGCGCCGTGGCCAAATCCATCTGGCCGAGGCTGCGGGCATAGGCCAGATGCCCATGGCGGCGCACGGCGATCTGACAGCCGGCAATCTTGCCCGGCTCAATATAGTTGCGCATCAGATGGTCGGTAATGCGTTCGAGCCGCTTTGGGTCAAGGCCGCTTGGGTTGGTCATGGTCGGGGTTTCCTTAATCTTATTTGACCACACGCTAGTCATGGATGAAGGGCGTGACCAGAGCCTAGCAACAGGAAACTGACAAAAGTCATTTCAGGCGAGCAGCGCCATCTTGTCTGGACAAATACCGCTATCTGTACAATGATTAGATACACGCGCGAGGAGCAGAGCCATGAGTGACGGATCTATCGATTTCAGTGCCGAGGCCGCGGCCCGCGCCTGGTCCATGCCGATTGAAGATATCAATGTGGCTGATCCCGAATTGTTCCGCGCCAATACGTTTTGGCCCTATTTCGAGCGTCTGCGCAAAGAGGACCCGGTCCATTACTGCAAGGACCATGAGTTCGGCCCCTATTGGTCCGTGACCAAGTATAACGACATCATGTTTGTCGACACTAACCACGCCCTGTTCTCGTCCGAGCCCTCGATCACGATTGCTGACCCCAAGGACGATTTCCAACTGCCCATGTTTATCGCCATGGACCCGCCCAAGCACGATTTGCAGCGCAAGGTGGTCAGCCCCATTGTGTCGCCGGGCAATCTGGCCAATCTCGAGGCGACGATCCGCGAGCGGGTCAATACGATTTTTGACGGTCTGCCGGTCGGTGAGACGTTTGACTGGGTCGACAAGGTCTCGGTCGAACTGACCACCCAGATGCTGGCCACCTTGTTTGATTTTCCGTGGGAAGATCGGCGTAAGCTGACCTATTGGTCCGATATCACCACGGCGGGTCCCGCCTCGCCGCTCTTTGTCTCCGAAGAACACCGCCGCGCCCAGTTGATGGATTGCGCGCAGTATTTCATGGGGCTGTGGAATCAAAGGGTCAATCTGACCGAGCCTGGCAATGATTTGATTTCGATGTTGGCGCATGGCGAGTCGACGCGAAACATGAGCCAGATGGAGTTTCTGGGTAATCTGCTGCTATTGATTGTTGGCGGCAATGACACGACCCGCAATTCCATCACCGGCGGCCTCTTGGCCCTGAATGAAAACCCCGCCGAATATGACAAGCTGCGCGCCGATCACAGCCTGATCCCGAACATGGTCTCGGAAATCATCCGCTGGCAGACCCCGCTCGCCCATATGCGCCGCAATGCCACCCAAGACGTCGAGCTTGGTGGCAAGCTGATCAAAAAGGGCGACAAGGTCATTATGTGGTACGTCTCGGGCAATCGCGACGAAGAGGTGATCGAGAACGCCGACAAGTTCCTGATTGATCGCCCGCGTGCGCGCCAGCACCTGTCGTTTGGCTTTGGTATTCACCGCTGCGTCGGTAATCGCCTGGCCGAGATGCAGCTCAAGATCGTCTGGGAAGAAATCCTCAAGCGTTGGGACCGGATCGAGGTGATGGGCGCGCCTGAGCGCATCCCATCCTCCTTCGTCAAGGGCTATGCCACCTTACCCGTGCGGATTGTCGGCTAGGGTTTAGCTTAAAAACTTGGCCAAAAAGTCGGGATGGATTGCCCAGCCGAAAAACCCGGCTAGGCCCATCACGACGCCTAGGCCGCCAAATAGCCAACTGGCCAGCAGCACCCACAGGCTCTCGGTCAGGGCGGCAACGGCGGCGGCGGATATGGCAATCGAGACCAGGGCATCGGCGGCGTCAAACTGGTCGTCGTGATAATTCATCTGGTCATAGGCCGCCTCAAAGCCCTTGGCCTTGGCCATGAGTTCGGGCGCCTTGGCCTGGTATTTGGCAATCTTGTCCTGCGCGGCCTTGTACAGGGCAAGCGCCGGGGCAGGGTCCTTGGCCAGCTTGGCCAGAACGCCTAGGTCATCGGCCTGACCCTCGGTAATGTGTAGCTTGATCTTATTGGCCTGATATTCGCCCCAAGTGTCCACGGCATCGGCCTTGGCCTGCTGCATGGCCTGAACCAGATTGTCATCCTTGACATGGGCCAGCCCCAAAAACACCGACAGACTGACCACAGTCATGGCCACGGCCTTGTTCAGGCGCTTGTCTGTACTCTCAGGCAATTCAAATTCGGTACTCATAATTAACCATCCTCACTTTACGCCGAGGCGGCGATACAGCATCAAGATGGCAAAACAGAGTCCATTTGACGGGGTGATGCATGGGCAGGTTTGTGAAAATTGGGGGCGTGATATTGGTCTTGATCTTGGCCCCAAGATTGGCTCAGGCCCAGACCGCTGCGCCAGCACCCTTGCGCGCCCTTTGCCCTGATCGCCCGGCCAAGGGCACCTCGCCCTGCACCCTGGATGCGGGTCATTTTCAGATCGAATTTGGGGCGATGGATACGGTTCACCAACGCACCGCCGGTGTGACGAGCCTGCAAACCGCCATCGGTGCGACGACCTTAAAATACGGTCTTAATACCCGCACCGATCTTGAAATCAGCCTTAATCCTTGGCAGCGCAGTGCCCAGACCGGCCAGGCCAGCAGTAAGGGGTTTGGCGACACCGTCTTGCGCGCCAAGGTCAATCTAGGTGACCAGGATGGCCCCGGCAAATGGGGCGTGGCCCTAGCGCCCTTTATCAAACTACCGACCGCACGCCACGGTCTGGGCAATGGCAAGGTCGAGGCGGGGCTAATTATTCCTATTTCCCGTACCTTGCCCGGCAATATGTCGCTGGGCCTTAGTCCTGAGCTTGACCTGATCGAAAACGCCGATGGCTCTGGTCGCCATTTGAACCTGATCAATGTGGTGGGCCTGAATCTTCCGCTTAGCGATGCGGTTACCGGCACGGTCGAGGTCTGGAGCAATACGGATTTTGACCCTCAGGCCACAGTCACCCAAGCCTCGTTCGATCTGGCCCTGGCCTGGATACCCAGTGAGCAGAGCCGTCTGCAATGGGATGGCGGCCTCAATCTTGGCCTGAACCGCAAGACGCCGGACACTGAGGTCTATTTTGGCGTTAGCCGCCGATTCTGACCGCTAATACTCAACCCCGACCAGATATAGCCCGTCTGGCGGCGCGACGACACCGCAGGCTTGGCGGTCCTTGGCTTCCAAAATCTTGGCAAGGTGCTCCTTGCTCCAGCGGCCAATCCCGACCTGGGCGATCGAGCCGGTCATGGAGCGGACCTGGCGGTGCAGAAAGGACCTGGCCTCAAATGCTAGATGGACCTCATCGCCCTGACGCCAGACCCGGGCGACATCTATGCTCTTGACCGGCGACTTGGCCTGGCATTGCAGGTCGCGAAAAGTGGTGAAGTCGTGAACCCCGACCAGCACCTGGGCCGCTTCATGCATGGCTTCGACATTTAATGGCCGCTTCATATGCCAGACCCGGCCCTGGTCTAGCGCTGGCGGGCTGCGGCGATTAAGGATGCGATAAAGATAGCGCCGTCCCTTGGCCGAAAAGCGGGCGCTGAAATCATCGGCGGCGATCTCGGCCTTGAGGATCGAGATCGGTTCTGGGATCAGATAGGCATTAATCGCATCGCGCACGACCGCGGGCCGCCAATCTTGATCCAGATCCATATGCAGGACCTGGGCGGTTGCATGCACGCCCGTATCGGTCCGGCCCGCGGTCACGAGGCGCACCTGTTGACCGCTAAAGCCCAAGATGGCGCGCTCGATCGAGCCCTGGATCGAGGGCAGATTGTCTTGAATCTGATAGCCGCGATAGGGCCGACCATCATATTCCACCAGGAGACGATAGCGCGGCATCAGCTCAGCCTTGTGCCTGCACTAAGCGCAAAACCGCGCAGGAACTGGTCTGTGTCCTGGGCGCTGCGACCCTCGCGCTGGGCCTTTAGAAGGCGCACAGCCCCCTGACCGCAAGCAATCAGCAGGCCGTCATCCAGCACAGTCCCGAAAGGACCGCTGGCAGGCTCGGGCCTAGACATTAAGGCCTTGATCCGCACTGGGCCCTTATCGCTTGGGGCTTCGAACCAGGCGCCAGGAAAAGGGCTTAGGCCGCGAATATGGCAATCGATCTCGGCCGCGGTCCGGCTCCAGTCAATGCGCGCCTCTGCCGGGCTGATCTTTTTGGCATAGGTGACGCCGTCCAGCGGTTGGGGCGTCTCGGTCGCTGCGCCGCGTTCAATTGCGGCCAGCGCGCGGGGCGCGAGGTCGGCACCAATAGCCGCCAGCTTATCGTGCAGGCTGCCCGCTGTATCCTCAGGGCTAATCGTGACGGTTTGGGATAGCAGCACCGGGCCTTCATCCAGGCCCGCGGTCATACGCATGACCTGAACGCCAGTGATGGTATCTCCGGCCATGATGGCGCGTTGGATCGGGGCGGCGCCGCGCCAACGCGGCAGGCGCGAGGCATGTAGGTTAAAACAGCCCAGCCTTGGCGCATCCAACACCGCAGGCAGCAGAATCTGGCCATAGGCCACAATCACCGCCGCATCGAGGTCCAGATCTTGAAAGGCGGCAATTTCGGCTGGGTCCTTCATGGACCTTGGCGTGCGCACGGTCAGACCTAGGCTTTCGGCAAAGGCTTGGACGGGTGAGGCTTGCAGGGTCTGGCCCCGGCCCTTGGGCGCAGGCGGCTGGGCATAGACACACGCCACCTCGTGACCGGCGGCAACCAGTTCGGCCAGTGTCTGAACCGCAAAATCGGGTGTACCCATAAACGCAATACGCATCAGGGGGGCTTAAATCATTTTGCCTAGAACGGGGAGCCTGAAATTTAGCGCCTTAGCCGCAGGCCTTAAGCCGCGCGCACCAGCTTCTTGACCCGGGTCACAGCCCGCTCGCGCTTTAGCCTAGATAAATAATCGATGAACAAGACGCCTTGCAGGTGGTCCATCTCGTGCTGGATGCAGACGGCAAACATGCCATCGGCCTCTTCCTCGATCAGCTTGCCATGATAATCGAGATAACGCAGCCGCACCTTGGTTGGTCGCTCAACCGTGTCATAGACTTCTGGAACCGACAGACAGCCCTCTTCATAGGGCTCAAGGTCATCATTCTTGGATAAGATTTCCGGATTGACGAAATAGCGCGGCTGCTTTTCTTCGTCTTCGCGCGACAGGTCCATAACAATGACCCGCTTGGCCACCCCGACCTGGATGGCGGCCAGCCCAATGCCGGGGGCGTCATACATGGTCTCTAACATGTCATCCATCAGGGCGCGCAGAGCGTCATCCACGACCTCAACCGGCTTGGAGACTTGTTTCAGGATCGGATCGGGTACAGTCAGGATCGGTAAAATAGCCATGACCTGCAGGTAGGTTAGCTAGGCCCCAAGGTCAAGATGCACCTTGGGGCCTAGGCCTATAAGATCAGGCCTCGGCCATGGCCTTGGCCGGTTTTTTGGCAATGGAAGCCTTGGCCCTTGTCTTGGCCTTGAATTCCAGCGTGCCGTCTTCAATGGCGCTAAAGCGCAGATTGACGATATCGAGGGCATAGTTCTGGTGCAGTTTCCAAGGCGCCTTATTGCCCTGACGCGGGAACTTATCGAGCGAGCGCTGCACATAGCCGGACGAGAAATCGAGCCAAGGCTCTGTACCAATCGAGGGGTCGCGCAGGCGCGGCGTGGCCTGGGCATAGCCCTTCTTATCCATGTGATTGAGCAGGCGGCAGACATATTCGCACGTCAGGTCGCACTTCAGCGTCCAACTGGCATTAGTATAGCCAAATGACGAGGCCAGATTGGGCAGGTCGCTATACATCATGCCGCGATAATTTAGGGTCTGGGACGCTTCAATCGGTTTACCATCGACGACAAATTGCATTTCGCCGAGCAGGGCTAGGTTCAGGCCGGTGGCGGTGACCACCACATCGGCCTCGATTTCAGCGCCAGATTTCAGCTTGATGCCGGTCTTGGTAAAAGTGTCGATATGGTCGGTGACGACACTGGCCTTGCCGCTCTTGATCGATTCAAACAGGTCGCCATTCGGCACAAGGCAAAGGCGCTGGTCCCAAGGATTGTATTTTGGCGTGAAATGGGTGGCGATATCATAATCAGGGCCAAGCGCATGGCGCACGCCGCTGAGCAAGAGGGCCTTGATCTTGTCGGGCGCGGTGCGGCACATGCGGAAGAAATACATGCCCAAAAGCACAGTCTTCCAGCGCGTTAGGCTATAGGCCAATTTGGCGGGCAAGACCTTGCGCAGCCAGTTGGCGATCGCGTCCTCATCTGGCCGCGCGACAATATAGGTTGGCGAGCGTTGCAGCATGGTGACATGCGACGCGGTCTTGCTCATTTCCGGCACCAGGGTCACAGCGGTTGCACCACTGCCAATCACCACGACCTTCTTGCCGGAATAGTCCAGATTTTCCGGCCATTTTTGCGGATGCACCAGCGTGCCGCCGAACTTATCCAGGCCGATAAAGTCGGGCGTATAGCCCTCGACATAGCTGTAATAGCCGCTGCACATAAACAAAAAGCCGCAGGTCACGGTCTTGCCCTCTGGCCCGACCTTGGACTCCACCGTCCAGCAGGCATCTTCGCTCGACCAAGAGGCCCGCACCACCTTGTGCTCATAACGGATGTGCTGATCAATGCCAAAATCGCTGGCGGTCTCACGCACATAGTTCAGGATTGAGGGGCCGTCGGCAATCGCCTTGGCCTCCTTCCAGGGCTTGAACGAATAGCCCAAGGTGTACATGTCGCTGTCCGAGCGGATGCCAGGATAGCGGAACAGGTCCCAGGTGCCGCCCATGGCCGCGCGGCCTTCGAGAATGGCAAAGGTCTTTCCGGGGCAGTTCATCTGCAAGTGCCGCGCCGCGCCAATACCCGACAGCCCTGCGCCGACAATCACAACATCAAAATGGTTACCGCTCATCAGACTTGCCTTCTCGGGAGTGACGTCAAACAGGTAATCAGCGATCACCTGTTTGAACGCTAACCCGCACAGCTAGCCCTGTCTAGCGAACTTGGACAGCTAATGGCACCCATGCCGCCATTAGCTAAAATCGCGGGCCAGTTCTGCGCGCGTGGCCGGGCTGAGCAGGGCCATATGCGCATAAGACTCATGATCGCTGCCGATCATGATGGTGGTGGCTGGGTCGCGGAACTGGGCGATCTGTTCGGGCGCTAAGGGGAAATGCAGAAAATGCACCGCCGAGGTCTTGCCATCGTCGCGGGTGCGTTCCTCATCGCCATCGGCTAGACCATAAATCTTGGTCTCACCAATCTTGACATACAAAAGGTCTTCAACCCCGCCCAGGCGCGCCAGCACCTCGGCGCGGCGCACCGGGTCTTCAACCTCGAACATGATGGTCGCGACCAGTTCGCGCCCTTGCGGCACGAGCGGATTATAGGCCGCCAACTCGTCGGGGATCTGGGCCGCACCGCCCTTTTCGATCAGCAGCATTTCCTGAATCTGGAACAGCATGGTGTCATAGCATTCAAAATAGAAGGTGCAGTGCGGGCCCAAATGCACCCGGCGCAGGCGCTTGATCGGCAAGAGGGCTGCGCGGCGCGCCTTGCGGACCTTAGAAAACTCGGCATCGGACAAGAGGTCAGAAGCGCTGATTTGACGAATAGAAGCGGTCATGGGGATTATTCCTTGTCAGATCACGCCATAGGCGCGGGCAAAGATTTCAATCGGGTGGGATTGGCGCGGCTGGGCCTTGTCGCCGGTCTCGGCGATCAGGATCTGGCCCAGATGCTTGCAGGCTAGCGGACAGTCAGAGCACAATTCGGCCGTGTCCTTTTGCGCAACCGCCTTGGCGGCGGGCTTGCCAATCTTGACGGCAAGCGGGCGGGTATCCTTCATGACGCCAAATGTGCCGCCATGGCCTGAGCAGCGCTCGACAATCTCAACCCGCGTATCGGGAATAAGCTTTAGAAGCTCAGCCGATTTTGCCCCCATGTTTTGGGCGCGGGCGTGACAGGCATGATGGACGGTGACGCCGCCCTCAACCGGACTAAGGCCCGGGGCCAGGCCCTGGGTCTTGGCAATATCGACCACATATTCGCTGACATCGCGGGTGGCGCGGGCCAGGGCCTGAACCGCTGCGTTTTCGGGCAGAAGCAGGGGCCATTCGAACTTCATCATCAGGCCGCAGCTGGCGGTCAGGGCGACGATCTCAAAACCTTGCTCTATATAGGGCGCAAAGGCCTTGGCCACCCGCTCAGCCCGCCCGGCGACATCGGCCAGATCGCCCGATTCCAGCTGGGGCATGCCGCAGCATTCTGGATAAACCAGCTTGGCCTCAACCCCCTGCTTGGCCAAGACCTTGGCCGCGGCCACGGCCGTATCGGGGGCATTATAATCGACAAAACAGGTCGCATAGAGGGCCGCCTTGCGCTTGCCAAAGGCTGGACCGGCAGGATCGGGCGCAAAGGGCGTGGCCAAGAGGTCGGTTGCGGTCTTGGAATGGTATTGCGGCAGCTCGGCCTCGGCATCGATCTCGGCAATGGCTTCGAGCAGCTTGCGCAGCGGCGTATTTTTGCGCGCTGTGGCCCAATTGGCCAGGCCCGCGACCGGCTTGGCCAGCTTGCCATTGCGGTCGGTCATGCCCAGCTGTTCGCGGACAAAATCGCGCTCGCCCGCCCGGCGCTTGGCGGCGCGGTAGCGCAAGATCAGGTGGGGAATATCAATATCGAACTCGTGCGGCGGCACATAGGGGCACTTGGTCAAGAAGCACATGTCACACAGGGTGCAGGCCTCATCGACCTTGGCATAATCAGCCTTGGCCACGCTATCGAGCTC
>CANGCO010000022.1 GCA_947452365.1 Caulobacteraceae bacterium | reverse complement strand
GTGCCAACGCCAGTGCGTGAACGCCCGCATCCGATCGACCCGTTTGCGCCGGATCTCAGCGGCGAACATTGGCCCGAACCGGTTCCACCAGAACCGCACGGTCTCGTGGCAGATGTCGATGCCGCGCTCGGCCAGGAGGTCCTCAAGGTTTCGCAGTGACAGAGGGTATTTCACCCACATCATGACCACGCGCCGGATGATCGCGGGCGGCGAATTGAAATGCCGAAATGGGCATTTGGGCTGGGTCATCCTGCACAGAATATGCCGTTGGCGACCATCGTCAATTTTGCTCTGACAACACTCAACCCCATGGGTTTCGGACAAAAATGGCTTGCCAGGCAAATTCGCTTGGCGGCATAGTCACAGCGTCAAGGGAGACGCTTGACGGGGGCAAGGTCATTGTTTCAATGGTATATTGAAAAACGAATTCTTGTTACGGGTGGGGCTGGATTTTTAGGGTCGCACCTTTGCGAACGTCTGTTGGAGGCCGGAGCGGAAGTGCTCTGCGTCGACAATTATTTTACAGGGCGCCGGAAAAATATCGCGCATCTGCTTGACAACCCGGCTTTTGAGGCGCTGCGCCACGACGTGACGTTGCCCCTGTTCGTCGAGGTGGATGCCATTTTCAATTTCGCCTGTCCGGCCTCGCCGATACATTATCAACGAGATCCGGTGGCTACCACCAAGGCCAATGTCCATGGCGTCATCAACATGCTGGGGCTTGCCAAGCGCCTGAAGTGCCCGATCCTCCAAGCCTCGACAAGTGAGATTTACGGCGATCCCATCGTGCATCCGCAGCCAGAATCTTATTGGGGTAACGTCAATCCCATCGGTCCGCGAGCTTGTTACGACGAAGGCAAGCGCTGCGCCGAGACCTTGTTCTTCGACTATCACCGCCAATTCTCGGTGCCGATCAAGGTCATGCGGATTTTTAACACCTATGGTCCACGCATGCATCCCAACGATGGCCGCGTGGTGTCGAACTTTATCGTCCAGGCGCTCGGCGGCGAGGCGATCACCCTTTATGGGGATGGCCTGCAAACGCGCTCATTCTGTTACGTGGACGACCTGATCGAAGCGACAATGCGCTTCATGGTCACGCCTGTCGAGGAGACTGGCCCCATCAATGTGGGAAATCCGGTGGAGTTCACCATCATTTCTTTGGCTGCGGAAATCTTGAGATTGACGAAATCGAAATCGAAACTGGTATTTGAACCGTTGCCGCAAGACGATCCGATGCAACGTAAACCCGATATTTCAAAGGCCAACGCGGTTTTGGATTGGGTGCCCGACATCCAGCTCGACGAAGGGTTGCGCAAGACCATCGCCTATTTCGAAATGCTGCTACAAGATTCTCCCACAATGTTTTCCTAATCATATTCTTCGCCAGAATTCTAATCAGGATTTATGATGGTCTTTCGGATCGCCGTGGTTACGCCATATTACAAGGAAACTGAGGAGGTGCTTCGGCAATGCCTCGAGAGCGTGCGGCAGCAGACTTATCCGTGCGACCATTTCCTGGTCGCTGATGGTCACCCGGTAGACTTTCTCGAACCGTCGTCTCGAATCAAGCATGTTATCTTGCCGAAGGCCAACGCCGACAACGGCAATACGCCGCGCGGGATCGGGAGCCTTTTGGCGGCTATGGATGGCTACGATGCCGTCGCCTACCTGGACGCTGACAACTGGTTCCTGCCGCAACATCTGGAAAAAATGGTCAAGGCGCACGAAGATACGGGTGCATTTCTAGTGTCTTGCCGGCGCGCTTTCCACACCCTGGATGGCGATGAAATGCCGATCAGCGAGTGGGACGAGGACCGGCACCAGCACGTGGACACCAGTTGCTGGCTGGTGTTTCGCCCGGCCTTTTCGATCTTCAATGCCTGGTTCATGCCCAAGGTGCTGAGCCCGATGTGCGACAGGATTTTTTTTGCTCGAGCCCTGCATGAAAAATATCGTATTATTGCTATAAAATCTCGATCCGTAGCGTTTCGCACCCAGTACAATGTGCATTATCGAATGGCCAATATGGCGCCGCCCAAGGATGGCAAGAAAGGTAATGTACTCCTTGAATCTCTGGCTTACCTATCTGATCCTGCCAAGGCCGACGAAATAGACACTGCTCTTGGTTTTGATTACAGGAATTACTTTAATGTTAATAGGGGGGCTGCCTGATATTGCGCCAGAAATCTCGATACGATATCGGGGTCGACAAGTGCTGTGTGATACCAAGTTTTATAAATCGTGACTTGACCTTGCCCCTGCCTGACGTCTCGGATCAGACCCCCGAAGGGTGCTGTCAGACCAATGCGAAAGTGTCTGCGCTTTGCGGAGCAAGGGCAGGGCGCTTCTGGCCTCAGGCCATGAGCAACTTCCACTCAGCTAGGGCGGCGGAGCGCAGGTCTTTGTCGTTCTGGCGGGTGTTTATGTGGCGATCCTGGTTAAAGTGATTGTGAACCGAGCCGTGTACTGAGGCGAATTTCTGGAGGGTTTTCATCCGCCGGAACCGGCGCATGGCTCGCTCAAGCCCTTGCGGCATAAGGGATAGCTCGGCCCGCCCGCTTCAAAACCCATCCCAAAATCAAAAAATTCCCTGTTAACCCCTCAAAACAGGGAATTTACAGGCAAAACGAACCGCGTCGGCGTGCGCGGAGATTTGCGCCAATTTGGGCGCCAGAAATCGAAATAATGCGAAAAACAGAGACCAGATTTAAGTCTCCGCATTGACGTAATTAACGGATTTAACAGGGATAATTGGGCCGGTGCCGAGAAGGTTCAAAAGGCAGCGGACTGGGTGGCGGACAGAGTGGGATTCGAACCCACGGTGAGCTTCCACCCACGGCGGTTTTCAAGACCGCTGCCTTCAACCACTCGGCCATCTGTCCATTGCCTAGGCGGGCTTGCATATCCGCCGCGAGCGGACTGTCTGTAGCGGTTGATTGGCTCGGCGCAAAGGGGCAATTTTCGCCATGGTGCGGCGCGTGTCGCGCTCGGCTCGTTCATTGGGGGTGGGGGCGAATGTTTAGTTGCGCTTGCTTGGCTGGAATCAGACTAGGTATGGTCATCAAATTGTGGTTTGGAGGCTGATATGCGGTCCGATCTTGTTGCGACATGGTTATTTAACCTGCGCGTCTTGAGGCATTCGCTGCACATGTCGGCGCTGATTGGCGTGGCCCTCACGGTCAGTGGGTGCATATCCATCAAGCCTTTTTCCAATAGGGCCAATTATCCAGTTTCGCGCGAAAGCACGGTCGCGCCTGATCGGCCGACCTTTGGCGACCAGGCCTTGGGCAAGTATAAGATTGGTAATCCCTATAAGATTGACGGGGTCTGGTATGTGCCCGCCGATCAGCCAGATTATGACGATGTTGGTATGGCGTCTTGGTATGGCGGCGACTTCCATAATAAGCTGACCGCAAATGGCGAAATGTTCGATATGAACGCCTATTCGGCGGCGCATAAGACCCTGCCCATGCCCTCGATTGTCGAGGTCACCAATCTGGACAATGGCAAGAAGTTGCGCCTTCGGATCAATGACCGCGGACCCTTTGTCGGCGAGCGGATTATTGATGTGTCGCGGGCGGCGGCCGTAGCGCTTGGGTTTAACCAGCAGGGGCTTGCCAAGGTGCGCGTGCGCTATATTGGCCCGGCCAAACTCTTGGCGCCATCAGATGTTGCGTCTGGCAATACGACGGCACCGTCCTCGTCCTATTATGCGACCAACCCGGAATACCAGCCCTCGCCCGATACCATGGCTGAGCAGGATATAGCGCCAATTCCGCTTGGCCTAGCCCCGCCAGCCGCGTCCCCCGCACCCGTGTATGGGCAATCATCCTCCGGTATCAGTGCCAGCCAATTGCCGCCCTTGCAGAACGCCACCACTGTGTCGGACAATCAATATGCGTCACAGGCTCAGGCGCCTGAATATGCTGTTCAGTCCATGGCACCGGAACCCGAGGCGCCCGCGCCGCCGCCTCAAGCTCAGCCTCAGCAATACATACCGCCTGCGACTGGCCGTTATCAGGTGGTGGTTGGTGCTTTTGCCAGTCAGACTTCGGCGGAGAATCTTGTACAGCAACTGGGCGGTATGGGGCGGGCCAGTCTTGTTCCCGTCGATCGGGCGGGCCAGACCCTTTATCGCGTCGTGGTTGACGGCCTGTCGGATGATACCCAGGCCCGTATCGTGCAACAGCGCGCCATTAGTATGGGCTTGACCGATGCGCGGATGGTTGGGCCCTGATCATGCCGGTTTATCACGATCGGTGCTTGCATTGCGCCCTAATCGCGCCAATCTAGCGTCGTGAATAAGGGGCATTTTATTAGTTTTGAAGGCGGGGAGGGGGCTGGAAAGTCCACCCAGCTCAAGCGCTTGGCCACTCGGCTTAGGCAGCTTGGCCACCATGTGGTCGTCACCAGAGAGCCCGGAGGCTCCATCGGGGCGGAATCTATTCGCGATCTCTTGGTCAATGGACCGGCCGAGCGCTGGTCGCCCATGACCGAGACCTTGTTGATGTATGCCGCCCGGCGCGACCATCTGGAACGGGTGATTGAGCCAGAATTAGCCAAGGGCTCTGTGGTGCTGTGCGACCGTTTCCACGACTCCACACGCGCCTATCAGGGCGCGGGCGGCGGTGTTTCTGGAGATTTTATTACGGCACTAGAACAGGCGTGTCTGGACAAGATCCGTCCAAGCCTGACCCTAATCCTGGATCTTACCGTCGCCGAGGGCCTAGCGCGGGCAGCGCAGCGCGGGGAGATGGAGGCCCGATTTGAGGCCAAGGGCGAGGCGTTTCATGCCCGCCTGCGGTCGGGTTTTCTGGCCATTGCAGCGGCTGAACCTGACCGCTGCTGCTTGATCGATGCGGCCCAGTCCATGGATGGGGTTGAGGCGGCGATCTGGCAAAGGGTGCAGGCGCATCTGGCTGTTGGCCGATGATGAGCCAGGACAGTCTCCATCCGCGCGATGCCTATGGCCTAGAGGGTGCGCGGGCCGCAGAACAGGCCCTGATCGATAGTCTAGAGCGCGGGCGGATGCATCATGCCTGGCTATTGATCGGGCCTGAGGGCGTGGGCAAGGCAACCTTTGCCTACCGCGCGGCGCGGCGGCTATTGGGGGCCAGGCCTGCACCCGAATTTGGGCTTTTGGGGTCATCGCCAGACGATCCGGTCAGTCGTCTGGTCGCGGGCCGGGCCCATCCTGATCTCATGGTGCTGGAGCGTCAGGTCGAGGACGGCAAGACCAAGAAATATATCAGCGTTGATGAGGCCCGCGCCCTACCAGACTTTTTCTCGCGCTCGCCGGCCATGGCACCTTATCGGGTGGCGATAATTGATGCCGTCGATGACATGAATGCCAATGCGGCCAATGCCGTGCTCAAGACCCTAGAAGAGCCACCACCGCGGGGTGTGGTATTCTTGGTCTCCAGCGCGCCGGGTCGGCTCTTGCCGACCATTCGCTCACGGTGCCGACGCCTGATGTTTGCGCCCTGGGACGAGGGCCGCCTGACCGATTATGCCATGACGCGCACCGGCCATGATTTCGAAAGTGCTCAGCGTCTGGCCCAGATGGCCAAGGGCGCGCCGGGGCGGCTTATGGATATGGCCGCAGGCCATGCCCTGGCCATGGATCAATTGGCCAAGGACCTGTTGCAGCGCCTACCGATTATTGATGATGTCGAGATCTTAGGCCTGACCGAGGGTTTTCGAGGCGCGGAAGGCGCTAGCCGGTTTAGCCTTCTGATGGATCGTTTGGCCGGCCAGATCCATGGCATGGCTATGGACAGCGCCTTGGCCGGTCAGATGACCCCTGGCCTTGATCAATGGGCCCAGGCCTGGGACAGCTTGACCGCCTTGCCGCCTCAGGTGGAGGGCCTAAACTTGGATCGCACCGATGCGCTCTGGACCGTATTGACCCAATTGCGCGCCGCCGCCCGCCTATGATCTGGACCGCCTAACCATGCTGATCGATAGCCATGTGAACCTTCACGCCCCGCAATTTGCCGAGGATCAAGGCGAGGTGATTGATCGCGCCCGCGCGGCGGGCATTGCCCTGATGGTGACGATTTGTGATCGGGTCAGTGCATTTGACGCCGTCCATGGGGTGGCCATGGCGCATAATGATATCTGGTGTAGCGTCGGAACGCACCCGCATGAAGCCAAGGAAAATCTAGGACTTACGAGCCAGACCTTAGTTGAACTATCCAATCGGCCCAAGGTGGTCGGGATTGGTGAGACCGGGCTGGATTTTTTCTATGATTATAGTCCGCGCGATGTGCAGGCGGCCATATTCCGGCAGCATATTGCGGCGGCGCGGCAAACGGGGCTGCCACTGATCGTCCATACCCGCGACGCCGATGAGATGATGGGTGACCTATTGGAGGAAGAATATGCCAAGGGCCCGTTCAAGATACTGCTCCATTGCTATACTAGCGGCGCAGAATTGGCGCGCCGCGGCGCGGCCTTGGGCGCCTGGTTTTCGGTGTCTGGAATTGCCACCTTCAAGGCGGCCGGGGATGTTCGGGCTGTGATTGCGCAAATGCCTGCGGATAAGATTATTGTCGAGACGGATTGTCCCTATCTGGCGCCGATGCCCATGCGCGGGCGGCGCAATGAGCCGGCCTATTTGCCGCATATCTTGGCCAAGCTTGCCGATATTCGCGGCTGGAGCCTAGACGAGGCCGAGCAAAGAACCGAGGCGGCGTTTTTTGATCTGTTCCACACCATACCCAGACCTAGTCTGTCTGGAACAACCGCATGAGCGGGCAACTGGAATACACGCTGCTGGGCTCAGGCTCATCGGCGGGCGTGCCGCGGGCGGATGGGGCCTGGGGCGCTTGTGATCCGAATGAACCGCGCAATCATCGCTCGCGCTGTTCGATGATGGTGCGGCGCTTGTCAGGGCAGGGGGCCAAGGCCGATACAACGGTCTTGATCGACACCTCGCCGGACCTGCGCCTGCAAAGCGTGCGCGCTGGGATCGGCCGTCTGGACGGCGTACTAATGACCCATGACCATGCTGATCAGGCCCATGGTATAGATGATTTGCGCGCCTTTGCCCTGATCCAGCGCCAGCGCATTCCGGTGCATATGGACGTGGCAACCCACACCACCTTGCTGCGCCGGTTTGATTATATCTTCCACAGCCAAGGCGGTTATCCGGCGATTTGTGACCCATACCTTATCCCAGACCATGGCACAGACTGGCAGATCGATGGGCCGTCTGGCGCAATCCCCATTACCACATTCGACCAAGATCATGGCAGTGTCCGCAGCGTCGGCTATCGCATGGGCGATGTTGCCTATTCCAGCGATGTGGTTGACCTAGACCCTGCGGCCTTTGCTGCGCTTGCTGGGGTCAAGGTCTGGATTGTCGATGCCCTGCGCTATATTCCCCATCCAACCCATGCCCATCTCGACAAGGCCTTGGAATGGATCGCCCAGCTAAGGCCTGAGCGGGCCATTTTAACCAATATGCATATAGATATGGACTATAATGCAGTCACGGCCCGGCTGCCTAAGGGTGTCGAGGCGGGATACGATGGTTTACGATTTACGGTTTAAGGTTTAGCGTGTCAGCGCTTCATCCGGAGCGTGAAATTGGGGGCGGGACCATGACGGCAGCGCAGAAGCGTCGCCCTGTACGTCCAGCGGCTATAATCGCTCGTCTCTTGTATGTTGTTTTGTGTCTCGCCGCCATTGCCGGCCTATTCAATGACATCGGCGCAACGGCCCATCTCATACTGGTGTTTTTGGTCATTAGCCCCATCCTTGCGCGGTTATTGTCCCTCTTAATCATTTGGCTAAGGCAGGGTTATCCGTACTCTGAGCAGCCAGGCCCGGCGCCCAATGACTATTTGCTGAAGCTTGACGCGGTACGCCGCCCCAAGCGTCAGGCTGCGCGTCAGCCCGTTTCGGCGGACCTGTTTGTGATCGTGGCTGGTGCGGTCATGGCCGTGGTCAGTGTCTGGGGATTTGTTCAGAGTGCGCAATCCGCCGCTCATGGCCCCAGTTGGTTCATTTTTCCGCTGTTTTGGGGCGTATTTGACCTTTTCTTACCGTTTATTCGCAAGGACTAGAGCGCCCTAGATCGATCCTGCGTCAAATCACACCGATCTGCCTGTCGGATTTGTACAACTCGCCAAACCGCTCGTCGCCTATAGTGATGTTTGCAATCATGCCGGGGGAACCGAAATGCCTAAGCTAGGCTTGAGCCAATCATGATCTCGGCGCTTGATATATTCCGCATCGGCATTGGCCCGTCCAGCTCGCACACGGTCGGGCCCATGCGGATTGCGGCCAGGTTCCTAGGACACCTTGAGCGGCGTGGCCTGTTGGACCTGGTCGCTCGGATCGAGGCCCAGACCCAAGGCTCGCTGGCCTTTACCGGCGGTGGCCACCGCACCCCAGAAGCGATCATGCTCGGCTTCATGGGCTTTGCGCCTGAAACCACAGACCCAGGCCAAGCTGAAGTCGCCCTGATCGATCTGGCCGCAACCCAGGCCTTAACCTTGCCGGGGGGGCGGGCCATCCGGTTTGATGCCGCCACCGACCTGGTCGCCGATTTTACAACCGTGCCCGACCTGCACCCCAATGGCTTGCGGCTTTTGGCCTTTGATGCGGCGGGCGACGTCTTGGCCGACAAGGTCTATTATTCTACCGGCGGCGGATTTGTCGCTAGCCATCGCCAACTCGCCACGCCCGCCGAAAATGATCTGGTCAGCGGCGGGCCGAGCGGCGAGATGGCGTTTGGCTCGGGCACAGAGCTCTTGGCCCTATGCGCCGCGCACAACAGCGATATGGGCTCCATCTTGCTGGCCAATGAGGATCTGCGCCGCCCGCGCGCCGAGACCCTAACCGCCCTTGATGCCATAGCCAAGGCCATGGCCGCCTGTATTCAGCGCGGGCTAGAGCAGGGCGGCACACTGCCCGGCGGCCTGAATGTGCGCCGCCGCGCGCCCGACCTTTATCAAAGACTGCAGGCCAAGCCGTCCTCGAATGAGCGTGAAACCTTGTTTGACTGGCTCAATGTCTATGCCATGGCCGTCAATGAGGAAAACGCCGCCGGGGGCAGGGTGGTCACCGCACCGACCAATGGCGCCGCTGGGATTATCCCCTCGGTCTTGCGGTTCTATCTGCTCGATGCCGGTGCCGGGGCCGACAAGGTCCATAGCTTCCTGCTCACCGCTGCTGCGATCGGTATTCTTTATAAACAGCGCGCCTCGATTTCTGGCGCTGAAATGGGCTGTCAGGGCGAGGTTGGCGTGGCCTGTTCCATGGCCGCTGGCGCCCTCGCGGCCGTATGGGGCGGTACGCCTGATCAGGTCTCGAACGCCGCAGAGATTGGTATGGAGCATAATCTGGGCCTGACCTGCGACCCCGTCGGCGGCCTGGTCCAGATCCCCTGCATCGAGCGCAATGCCCTAGCCTCGGTCAAGGCCGCCAATGCCGCACGGCTAGCCCTGCAAACCCACGAACCGGCCCGCGTCACCCTCGACCAGGTGATTGAGACCATGCGCCAAACCGGTTTGGACATGTCGTCCAAATACAAAGAAACCAGCCAAGGCGGCCTGGCGGTGAATGTGGTTGCGTGTTGAGGGGGCGTTAATCGCTCAGACCTTGCGCTTAAGGGCGCGCCAATTGGCGGCTATGACGTCTTGATTGCCGGACATGCACGCAGTCGCGGGCTGGTGGTTGTGACCGCTAATCTCAAAGAATTTGAGTGGGTTGACGGCCAAGGAGACAGTCCTGGGCCGATTTTTACGCCCTTGCCGACAAAGACCCATATCCCGGCCGATTTCATGGGCAAGGCGGACCCGCTGGCCAATGATCCCGTGATTGACCCGTTTGGCGATCTGGCCGAATGAGCCGCTATATGCTCGACACCAACATGGCTAGCCATGTTATGCGCGGCGACATCAAGGCGGTTCGAGACCATTTGGATAAGGACGCCTTGGGCGGAGAAATAGCGCTATCAGTGATCAGCCAGGCAGAATTGTTTTATGGCTTGGCGAGGCGGGGTCATCCGGCTGCGCTCGGAAAGCTGATTAGTGCCTTTCTGGGCGGCGTCGACGTCATGCCTTGGACGCCGGCCGTCGCGTGGTGTTATGGCGACCTTCGGGCCTTGTGTGAGGCGGATGGCGTGAACCTGACGACCTCAGACATGATGATGGCGGCGCACGCCAAGGCCGTTGGTGCGGTGATTGTTGCACCAGACGAGGCCTTTCAACACATCAAGCGTCATTTGGTCGGTTTAGACGATTGGACGCTTAGAGGTAATTTCCCATAATCTTCCTTAGACGAATTACGGGATCTGCGCATTAGGCTAGGTTCACACAGCCTTGCCCTTCGCCGTCACCCCAGAAAAAGTGCCGCGCATAAGATTGGCCCGGTAACATAGGTCCCCGCAGCACCCGCAAACCTCAAGACATTCGGCTTGTTCATGGTCGAAGGTAAAATCATGCCCGCAACGTGCAGATAGCGCGCAACCGTGGCAGCAATCATGGTCCAAACCACCCAGGGCGCGGGATTATGCGCGCCAAGCCACAGCATCAATATGGCCAGAAACGGCGCATATTCAGCCGTATTGCCATGGGCCCTAACCCATTTGTGCAAGGTATTTGACGGGTCCGTTTCATTGCCAATGAATTGACCTGATCGCCCACGTAAGGCGGAAATCACGGGACCAAGGCTAAACAGCAAGAGGCCAAGCGCGGCGACGCAATAGAGGACGATTGGGTTCATAACAGGCTCCTATTTCACCAATTGCCTATTGTGCGGGTTTAAGCAGCCCAAGATCCAATAGGCTCTGGGCGGTGGCAGCAATTGCATCGTCGCGGCGGATTGGGGTCCAGTTCAGCAGGCGCTCAGCCTTGGCGCCCGTGGCGTTACGCGGCTTGCCCAATTCTGGCAAGATCAAGCGAATGGCGGGATCACGCAGGGCAGCAAGGCGCAGGAGCCAATTGGGAAGCTCGCCGGTTGGGACCTTGGCTGCGGCTGGGCCCATCCGGTCCTTCAGAACCTTGGCTATACCGGCAAAGCTTAAGAAATCACCGGATATGGCCAGGAAGCGTTCGCCCTTGGCCTGAGGCGCGGTCATGGCCCGGATATGCAAGAGCGCGACATCGCGCACATCGACTATGCCGAAATTCAGCTTTGGACAGCCGGGCAAGGCCCCGCTCATCAGGCGCTGAATGGCCAGGATCGAGCTAGAATAGTCAGGGCCAAGCACGGGACCAAACACGCCGACTGGATTGATCACGCAAAGCTCAAGCGCGCCGCCCTCGCTGTCCATAAAGTCCCAGGCCGCACGCTCGGCAATCGCCTTGGACTTGACATAGGCGCCAATGCCCTTGGCCTCAGGATCGGTCCAGTCGGTCTCGTCCAAAACCTTGGTCAAGGCCGTGCGGCCATAGCCGATCGCAGCAAAGGATGAGGTTAAGACCACCCGCTTGACGCCTGCATCGCGGGCGGCGCGCAGGACGCGCAAGGCCCCTTCCCTTGCCGGAATAATCAGCTCGTTTTCGTCCCTAGGCAGGCCTGGCGGAAACGGCGAGGCAATATGCAGGACATAGTCACAGCCGCTAACCGCCTCACGCCACCCCGCATCGCTTTCAAGGTCAGCCTGAAAAAACGCGACCTTGGCCTCGGGGTCCGCGCCGCCTTGTTTCAGCATGGCGCGGACATCGCCTTGGCGAGCTAGGTTTCGCACCGTGGTGCGCACCGTATGGCCTTCTGCAATGAGTTGAACCAGAGTATGGGCGCCGATAAAGCCCGTACCGCCTGTGACCAAGACTGTGCTCATATCGCTTCCCCTGCCCGTATTAACCGATCTAGCGTAACAGCGAAATGAGCTGATGCAAACCAGAGTGGTGAGGCTAGGCCCAGGTTAGGACAAGCGCACTGCCATCAAAATCGGCGCATCTCGTCCGTCGTAATTTTGGCGTTATTGGCTTGTTCTATCGATGTTATGGTCGCAATCGGGCCTGTTAAAAGGAGATTTGTCATGCGCGCTTTTATGGCTCTTGGCCTGAGCCTTAGTCTCGTTGCCCTTGCGCCTAGCCTGACCAATGCCGCTGAGCCGGGGTCTTTGACGCCTGTGGCCAGTGTGACTGTGACGATTGATCCAGCCTTTGCCAAGGATAAGGGCAAGGACTACGGGCTTAAGGACCTTCAGGCCCTAGCCGATACCTTAAAGACATCGGTAGAGGCACGATTGAGCGCCAAGGGCCGACTGTCGCTGGGCGCGCCGGATGCAGCAAGGGTGAATCTGGTCCTGGTCGATGCCAAGCCAAACCGGCCTACCTTTAAGCAGCTGGCCGACCGACCGGGCCTGTCCATGCAAAGCTTTGGCATTGGCGGGGCCGAGATCAAGGGGGAGCAGGTCATGCCAGATGGCGGCAAGATCATGTTGGGCTATGCCTGGTATGAGAGCGATATTCGCTGGTCTCAGGCCCAGTCCACCTGGGCCGATGCCGAGCGCGCCATTGACAGCTTTGCCCGCAGGCTGGCCGAGGGCGATGCGGGCGCCCCGACTAAATAATTGTTGGCCCTAGACGAGCCCTCTCCAAACCGGTTTCATACGCCCAAGCGCCGGCTATAGGATCGGGCATTAGGGACGATTCGCTATGGAAAATTCCGGGCAGGCCTCAATGCGACTATCCAATTGGCGGCTGAGCGCCTTTGCCCTGCCCTGCCTGCCCTTGGCGGCGCTCGGCCTGCCGCTCGTGGTCTATCTGCCAGAATACTATGCCAATGATCTGGGCCTGAACCTGTCGATCGTTGGGGCCACCTTTATGATGGTGCGCATAGTCGATATCATGATTGACCCGTTCATAGGCGCAGCCATGGACCGCTATCGCAGCCGCTTTGGCCGGTTTCGGCCAGCCATGCTGCTGGGTGCGCCCCTCTTGGCCATTGGCACCTATATGCTGTTCATGGCGCAAAAGGGAATCGGCCCGGCCTATCTGATCTTTTGGCTCACCGTGACCTATTTTGCCTATTCTCTCGTTGTCATCGCTCACGCGGCCTGGGCTTCGGGGCTATCTGGCGATTATGATCAGAGATCGCGGGTCTATTCGTTCTGGCAGGTGGGCAATATTGTCGGCATGATCATGGTCTTGACCCTGCCGACCGTGCTGGAAAAGGTCTATGGCAATAGCCATGGGCAGGGCATACAGGCCATGGGCTGGTTCATTGTCATCCTCTTGCCACTGGCAATTGGTTTTGCAGCCCGGACGGTTGGGGAACCGATCTTGACGACCACGCCCAAGCCATCTGGGCTTGGTGTCTATTTTGGCCTGTTTCGCAATTCAGAGGTTCGGCGAATTTTGGTCGTTGACCTTGCCATGGGACTTGCGCCCGGCATTACCAGCGCCCTGTTCTTCTTCTTCTTTGAGCAGGTCAAGGGCATGAGCAAGGGCCAGGCTGGCCTCTTGCTCTTACTCTATTTTTTAGCCGGTCTAGCCGGTGCACCGCTTTGGAATGCGCTGAGCAAGCGAATTGGCAAGCACAAGACCCTGGCCGCAGCCTGCCTGCTCTACACCGTCACCCAGACCGCCTTGGTGTTTGTGCCCCCGCAGCCGGTTTGGCTATTGGGCATAGGCCTCGTGCTGGCGGGCCTGCCCTATTCGGCCCCCGGGGTCATGCTGCGCTCTATGATGGCCGATGTCGGTGACGAGGAAAGATTAAGAACCGGCGCGGACCGGACGGGCCTGCTCTATGCGCTGTTCTCGGGCACGAGCAAGATTGGCTATGCCTTGGCGGTTGGAGTGTCGTTTATCGGGCTGGACATGGTCGGGTTTCATGCGGTCAGTGGTATGCAAAACAGCGCCTCGGCCTTGCTAGGACTGCAGATCTTTTATGTCGGCGTACCGGGCCTGCTGGGTCTATTGGCGACCATCGTGGTCTTGGGTTATCGGCTGGATGGCCCGCGCCATGCGCAGATTCGCGACGCCCTGGCCCTGCGGGACGGGGCCACTATTGCAGAGGGCTAGACCATGACCAAAGACCCGGCGCATACTGCCCATCCAATCTTTGATCTGGTCCAGATCATGGCCCGCCTGCGCGCGCCGGTTGGCGGCTGTGCCTGGGACCTGGAACAGAGCTTTGCTACCATCGCCCCCTATACGGTCGAAGAAGCCTATGAGGTGGCTGATGCCATTGAGCGCGGTGATCTGGGCGATCTGCGCGACGAACTGGGTGATCTGTTGTTTCAGGTCATATTCCACGCCCAGATGGCTAAGGAACAAGGGGCCTTTGATTTTGCTGATGTCGCAAAGGCCATTTGCGACAAGATGATCCGCCGGCATCCGCATGTGTTTGGCGACGCTGGCGCGCGCAATTCGGCCGAGCAGACCGAGGCCTGGGAAGTCATCAAGGCGGGTGAGCGGGCCGCCAAGGGCAAGGCGCAAAGCCTGCTCGATGATATTCCAGCTGGCTTGCCCGCCATGACCCGCGCGGTCAAGCTGACCCGCCGTGCCGCCCGCGTCGGCTTTGACTGGCCGACAACCGCCGAGGTGGTCGACAAGCTGCGTGAAGAGCTCGCCGAGTTGGAGGTCGAGATTGCGGCTGGCGATCAGGCCAAGGCGCGCGAGGAACTCGGAGATTTATTGTTTGTTATCGCGAACCTAGCGCGAAAACTTGATATTGAACCTGAAGATGCCCTGCGCAGCGCCAATGCCAAATTCATCCGACGCTTCAATTTTATAGAAAAATCACTATCAGACCAGGGCCGCAGGCCTGAAACATCCAATCTTGCTGAAATGGATGATTTTTGGAATGCGGCCAAGGCGATTGATAAGGCCGCGGCCAAGGCCTAGCGATTACTGAACCAAGGCGTTTGGAAAACTGCGGCCAAAGCGGCCTAGGGCCTGAGGGTCCAGCCGAACCCTTAATATGACATCGCCCGCTTCATTATCGGTTCGCCGAATAATGCGGCCATGCCGATAGAGCCAGGCTAGGGCCTGACCATCGCCGCTCGCTAGGGTCACATCGGCCTCGTCGCCGGTATCGACATGATCGGCCGCAATCTGTTTAAGCCGCTCTAGCCCCTCGCCCGAAACCGCTGAGACGGCGACGGCGAGTGGGCCAGTGCCCTCGTCCGAGCGCAGGGCCCGCGCCAGCACCGCGCCGCGCTCGTCGCCGTCAAGCAAGTCAATCTTGTTCCAGACCTCGATCAGCACCCGGTCGCTATCGGGGCCCAGCTTGATCTGGGCCAGCACCAGCTCAACATCGGCGGCCTGGGCATCGCTATCAGGGTTAGCAATATCGCGCACGTGCAAGATCACATCCGCCTCCTGCACCTCTTCCAAGGTGGCGCGGAAGGCCTCGACCAGTTCATGCGGCAGGTCCGAGATAAAGCCCACCGTGTCGGACAATATGGCAGGACGCCCCCCGGGCAAGCGCAGGCTGCGCAAGGTGGGATCCAGTGTGGCAAACAGCATGTCCTCGGCCATGACCTCGGCCTCGGTCATGCGGTTAAACAGGGTCGATTTGCCTGAATTGGTATAGCCGACCAGGGCAATGGTCGGGGTCGGGGTGCGTTTGCGCGAGGCCCGGTGCAGGTTGCGGGTGCGCCGCACCTCTTCTAGCTCGCCCTTGAGCTTGCGGATCTTATCGGCAATCAGGCGGCGATCGGTCTCGATCTGGGTCTCGCCAGGGCCGCCCATGACGCCCATGCCGCCGCGTTGCCGCTCTAGGTGGGTCCAGGTGCGCACAAGCCGCGATTTCTCATAGTTCAGGCGCGCCAGCTCGACCTGCAACCGACCCTCACGGGTGCGGGCGCGGCGGGCAAAGATTTCCAAGATCAGGCCGGTGCGGTCCAGCACCTTGACCTGCCAGGTCTTTTCCAGATTGCGCTGTTGCACCGGCGTTAGGGCATCGTCAATGACCACGACACTGGCGCCTAGATCAGCAATCTGATCGCCAATCTCGATAATCTTACCCTTGCCGAACAAGGTTGCCGGTATCGCGGTGCGCAGGGGCGTGAGCTGGGCGCCAACTATGGCAAGGTCTAGCGCCTCGGCTAGGCCCACAGCCTCGTCTAGGCGTGCCTGTGGCTCGCGCGGGCTGGACGAGCCGCCCTTGGCCGCATAACGGC
This sequence comes from Caulobacteraceae bacterium, assembly GCA_947452365.1. Lineage (GTDB taxonomy): Bacteria > Pseudomonadota > Alphaproteobacteria > Caulobacterales > Caulobacteraceae > CAISGS01. The sequence continues at coordinate 14,691 of CANGCO010000022.1, read as the reverse complement.
CGTGACCGCGTGCAGGATGGATGACAAGGGCGCCCTGGATCTCAGGCGAGCGGTCAGTGGCTTGGTCGGTCAATCGTCGCCGTCTTGATCAAATTCGGGTTCATACAGCTGAACCGGTTGCGAGGGCATAATGGTCGAAATGGCGTGTTTGTACACTAATTGGGATTGACCATCGCGGCGCAACAGGACGCAGAAATTATCAAACCAGCTCACCACACCCTGAAGCTTGACCCCATTGACCAGGAAAATGGTTAGGGGTGTGCGGGTCTTGCGGACGCTGTTGAGGAATGTGTCTTGCAGGTTTTGTTTCTTATCATTGGACATGGCCTTAATGACCCTTTTTGCAAACATTTTCGAGGGCAATCCACCCCCACACACAAGGCCGAGCGCCCTAACTCGCAGAGCGCCTCGCCGCATCCATATATAGGGACCTTAGCCGCAGGCTCAAAGGTCCCGGCCGTCCATTACCGATGATAACCTCATCAATTTTCACAATGGGCAGAACAAAGGCGGAGGCTGCTGTCAAAAAGGCTTCCCTGGCCTGCTTGGCTTCCTCGACCGTAAACGGCTTTTCGCTAAAAGGTATGCATTGGTCTTTCAGATGCTCGATCAAGGTGGCACGGGTAATGCCATGCAGAATATTGGCCTGGGTATCGCGCGTACGCAGGGTGCCGGAGGCATCCAGTATCCAGGCATTGGTCGAGGCCCCTTCCGTTACTAGGCCCAGATCATCGACCAGCCAGGCTTCTTCTGCACCCGCCGCCTTGGCCCGTGTCTTGGCAATCGCATTGGGCAGTAGGCCGACCGTCTTGATATCACATCGGCCCCAGCGATTATCCGGCTGCGTGATCACACTGACCCCCTTGGCTGCCTTGGCATCGAGGGCGGTGAAATCAACGGGCTTGGTGGTCAAGACCAGGGTTGGCAAGGGCGCAGGATCGGGAAACGGGTGGTCGCGCTTGGCGACGCCCCGGCTGACCTGCAAATAGACCGCGCCGTCTGTGATCCGGTTCAGGCGCAGGAGCTGGCCAATCACCATGCGCAAGGCTGGCCGGGACATGGGCTGGGGCATGGACAGTTCCGACAGGCTACGGTCCAGCCGGTCAAAATGGCCCTTGGCATCGGCTAATTTGCGATCAAAGACGGCAAAATACTCATAGACCGCATCGGCAAATTGAAAGCCGCGATCTTCGATATTCACACTGGCCTGATCTTGCGGCAGATAGCGGCCATTGACATAGGCATAACGGCTCATGCCTCATCCTCTTCGTCGGCCGCCCTCAGGGTCGTTAGGCCCAGAGACTTGAGCTTGCGATGCAGGGCTGAGCGCTCCATGCCGATAAAGCTGGCCGTGCGCGATATATTGCCGCCAAACCGCATGATCTGGGCATTGAGATATTCGCGCTCAAACACTTCACGCGCGTCGCGCAGTGGCAGGGCAATAATGCGCTCTGAATTCAAGGACCCGGCATGGCCCGATGAGGCGACCTCTGACGGCAACATCTGGGCTGTAATCGGCTCGGTTGGATCGCCGGTGGCCAGGATCAATAGGCGCTCAATATTGTTGCGTAATTGGCGTACATTCCCTGGCCAGTCATGCACCTGCAAGGTGGCAATGGCGTCCTCGGCTAGGCTGCGCCTTGGCAGGCCCGTGGCCTCACTGATCGCATCTATGAAATAGGCAACCAGATCAGAAATATCCTCGCGCCGCTCCGACAGGCCAGGCACCCGAACCGGCACGACATTGAGCCTGTGGAACAGGTCCTCGCGGAACCGGCCCGCCTCAATCTCTTCGCGCAGATTGCGCGCCGTCGAGGACATGACCCGCACATCGACCTGCACATCGGTCGTGCCGCCAACGCGGCGGAACCTCTGATCGACCAAGACCCGCAAGATTCGGCCCTGGGTTTCGCGCGGCATGTCGGCGATCTCGTCCAGATAAAGTGAGCCGCCATGGGCGCGTTCAAACACGCCAATCCGGCTGGGGCGGCCGCCCTCGCCTTCTTCGCCAAACAGTTCCAGATCAATCCGGTCAGAGGTCATGCCGGCAGCGGCAATGGCCACAAATTCATTGCCGGAACGCGGACTGGCATCATGGATCATACGCGCGACCAATTCCTTGCCCGAGCCTGGAGGGCCAGCGATCAGGATGCGGCTATTGGCAGCGGCAATCTTACTGATCAATTGGCGCAATTGCTGGGCGGCGGCGGACTGGCCGATAAAGCCGTCCGGCGCTAGGGTTTGCTGGCGCAGACGCCGATTTTCACGCTTGAGCGCCGCCGATTCCAGCGCCCTTTGCACCACCAAGAGCAGCCGGTCAGACTTAAACGGCTTTTCAAGAAAATCATAAGCACCGCGCCGGATCGCACTGACAGCGGTTTCAATATTACCGTGGCCAGAGATCATGACCACAGGCAGGTCTTCGTCCAGGCCCTTGACCATGTCGAGCAATTCGAGCCCGTCCATGCCGCCGCCCTGCATCCAGATATCCAGCACAAGCAAGGACGGCTTTCGCGCACTGATGGCTGCCAGCGCCGCGTCGGCATCGGGCGCAGTGCGCACCGCATAGCCTTCATCGGCCAAAATACCGGCCACCAGGTCGCGAATATCGGCCTCATCATCAACAATCAGAATATCAGCTGCCACGGGATCCTCGTTCAAAGGTCTGGGACGTCACGATTTGGGGCGCATTTGCATAGATAAATTTTAGCCGGGTACAGGCCCCGGGCAATTGGGCGGCATCGCCTAGGATCAAGAGACCGCCATGCTCTTCCATCACCCGTTTGACAATGGCTAGCCCAAGCCCGGTGCCCTTTTCGCGGGTGGTGACATAGGGCTCGGTCAGACGGTCACGGTCCTTGGTCGGCAGGCCAATACCATTATCCTCGATCTCAAAACTTAAGGCCTCGTCGTCAAGCACCAGCCTAGCCGTCATCCTGCCCTGATGGCCCGGCTCATCTTGCCGCCGCGCGGCTATAGCCTCGCCCGCGTTCTTTAAAAGATTGGTCAAGGACTGACCGATCATGCGGCTGTCGCAGACAAGGCTCACAGGTCCAGGCGGGGCTTGTAGGGCAATCAAGGTTTCCGGGTCCGCAACCCTTTGCGCAAATACGGCCTGGCTCAAAAGCTCGCTGGCATCGCATTGGCCAAATTGCGGCGCAGGCATGCGCGCAAAGCCGGAAAATTCGTCGACCATGCGGCCAATATCGCCGACCTGTCGGATAATGGTTTCTGTGCAGCGGTCAAAGGTTTCCAGATCGCTGGTAATCTCGCTGCGATATTTGCGCCGCAAACGCTCGGCCGAGAGCTGGATCGGGGTCAAGGGGTTCTTGATCTCGTGGGCTATGCGCCGTGCCACATCGCGCCAGGCCGCATTGCGCTGGGCCGCGACCAGACGGGTTATATCGTCAAAGGTTAACACCATGCCGCCTTCGGGCAGGCTCGAGGCACGCACCCTGAGCCTTAGGGTCTGGGTGCCGCGTTCCAAATCAATCTCTTGTTCCGCCTCACCGCGCATTTCCTTGGCGGTTATCCGAACGGGCAAAAACTCAGGCGCGATTGTGTCTAGGGCCTGGCCAAGGCCTGACTCTGGATCAAGCTCAAGAAAGCGCATGGCCTGAAGATTGGCCGCCGAGATCGCGCCCGTGGCATCTAGACCGATCACACCGGCACTGACCCCGGACAGGACGGTTTCAATAAATTGGCGGCGGGTTTCGGCATCGAGGCTGGCGGCCTTGAGCGCGGTCTGTTGATCGCCCAAATCCTTGGTCATGCGGTTAAAGGCCTGGGACAGGACCTCGATCTCGGCCGGCGCCTTACCCAGCGCAACCCGCGCCGACAAATCACCGCCCGCAACCTGGTCGGCTGCCTTGACTAGGGCGGCAATGGGCGATGAGATCGCAGAGGCTGCCGCCATGCCAAGCCATATCGCGCCCACCAGCACCAGCAAGACGGTCTCGCCATAGCTTAAGGCAAATACGGTCTTGATCCGCGCCCGGTTGGATTCCGCGTCGCGGTAATCAATCACCGACTGGTTGGACTGAAACAGCCTTTGCATTAGGCCGCGCTCGACATAGCGCGCCGTGTACAAATAGGCATCATCATAAGCCTTTAGACGATACACTGCGCGAAACAGGTTCTCAGACGCAAACGGGCGCATGACGATTTCGCCATTATCGGCCGACGCCATAGTCTGGGGCGGCGGGGCCAGATAGGGCGGCGCATTGGACGATTCTGCCCGCGCCAGAATGCGGCCCTGATGGTCGATCACATAAACGGCTGGAAACGCGCGGAATGTGGCCTGGGCCTGCAGATAATTGGAATAGGCGACCGGCGATTCCGTCAATTTGCCAGACACGGCATTCAAATCGCTGGCCAGCCCGCCCATCTCGCTTTGAATATAGCGCTGCTGTTCGTTCAGATAGGCATTGGCAAAGGCCGCACCGTTTTCAACCGCCGTGCGCACCCGCAAATTGAACCAGTTATCGACGCCCTGATTGACCAATAGGCCAAAAAAGATCGCCACGATCACAGCCGGGGCCACGGCGGCGGCGGCAAACAAGGCGACAAAGCGCAGGTGAAGCCGCGACCCGACATCGCTGGACTGCGCTATCAGCGCCGTAACGCGCCAGCCCATCACCACAACCAGACCTAGGATCAATAAGAGATTGCCGATTAGAAGGGCCAGCACCAGTCGGCTAGCCGGACCAATCGGGCCTGAGCCGGGCGCAGCCGAGGTCAAGGATACGGCCAAGACGGTCAAGACGGCTGCCAAGCTATAGCCAAGCATGAACCGCGCCCGGTTCAAACCCGCCAGCCGCTTGACCGCTCGCTGAAACAAGCGCGGGCGATCTTGGTCCTCAAAATGTGCGTCGTCAGACAACATGGCTCGACACTAGGCGAAGGTGTGACCAAATTTCAACACCCATGTTGCCAATTGGCGTCAGCCGTCACTTAATTTTGTCTAAGACCCTGTTGTTTGCGAAACTCTAGCGCTTGGCCTTAGCCATTTCGACACCGAGGTCCTGAATCTTCTTGCGCAAGGTATTGCGGTTCAGGCCGAGAATCTCTGCTGCCCGCACCTGATTGCCGCGCGTGGCCGAAAGGGTCAGCTTGATCAGCGGCACCTCGATCTCATTGAGAATACGGTCATAAAGGCCATTGGCCGGTATGCCGTCGGGCTGGTCGGCAAAATGACGGCTCAAATGGCGCTCGACTAGGGCGCCAAGGGTCAATGGCGCCTCTTCCCCGACGATTTCGGGGCTGTGCTCTTGCAGTTCCCGGTCAATGATCCGGGCTGTGATCAGGTCTTCGGTATAGAGCGCGCAGATGCGGCGGATCAGGTTTTCCAATTCGCGCACATTACCGGGCCAGTTATGGGCCTTCAGGCGCTCTAATGCGTTCTGATCAATGGTCTTTGACGGCAGACCCTCGCGATTGGCACGCAATAAGAAGGAGCGTGCGAGATCTGGAATATCATCTGTGCGCTCGCGCAAGGCGGGCAAGCGGATCGAGGCCACGTTCAGCCGGAAGAACAGGTCTTCGCGGAACAGGCCCTGTTGGATCAGGCTGCGCAGGTCGCGATTGGTGGCGGCAATAATGCGCACATTGGGCCTGCGATTGGTCTTGGGGTTCAACGCCGTCTCGGAGCCGTCAATAACCCGTAGCAGCCGTGTCTGGGCATCGAGCGGCAGATCCCCAATCTCGTCGAGAAACAGGGTGCCGCCATCGGCCTCGACCAATTTGCCAATATCGCCCTCTTCCTTGCCAAAGAGTTCCGACTCCACCCGCTCGCGCGGGGTGGCCGCAAGATTGAGCACCACAAACCGGCCATCGCGGCGACGTCCCAAATCGTGCAGGGCGCGTGCGACCAGTTCCTTGCCGGTTCCAGATTCGCCAAGAATCAGTGTGGTGAGGTCCGCGCCAACCAGCTTGGCAATGGTGCGATACACCTCCTGCATCGGCGCAGAACGGCCAATCAGCGGCAGGCGCTCATCGCGCATGGCCCGGGCCTGGGCCTTGGAAGCCTCGCTATCGGCTGGCTGGGACAGGGCGCGCTTGGCCGCATTGGTCATGTCATCTAGATCAAACGGCTTTGGAATATACTCAAACGCCCCGGTCTCGGCCGCATTAACCGCGGTTAGCAGGGTGTTTTGCGCGCTCATGACGATAATCGGCAGTTTTGGCCGCGATTTGCGGATACGGGGTAAGACGTCGAACACGTTTTCGTCCGGCATGACCACATCAGTGATCACCAGATCGCCCTCCCCATCCATCACCCATTTCAGCAAGGTGGTCGCATTGCCCGTGGCCCTGACCTGATAGCCAAGGCGGCTAAAGGCCTGACTGAGCACAAGCCGGATCGAGGCATCGTCATCGGCAATCAAGATCTTGTGGTGAGGCGACATGATGCGGCTTTCAAGAACAAATCAAAAATGACTAAAGATCGATGGGCAAGAGGACGCGAAACGTGGTGCGCCCGGGTTCAGATTCAAAATCAATCAGCCCGCCATGTGCCGTGACCTGTTTGGCCACCAGGGCTAGGCCAAGGCCCGCGCCAAAGGTCTTGCTGGTCACGAAAGGTTCAAACAGGTGGTCGCGCAGATGCGGCGCGACGCCTGGGCCATTATCCGTGATGCGGATTTCCAAAGGTGCGCCCTTGGGGGTCTGGCCATGCGCCGCCCTAACCCTCACGCCGTGGCGATAGGCAGTGGAAATTTGGACCTCTCCGCGATCATCACCGCGTGAATGGGCCGCCTCGGCGGCATTCTTGACCAGATTGAGGAAAATCTGGATCAATTGGTCCTCATCACCATAGGTCGGTGGCAAGGAGGGGTCATAGGCCTCTTTCAGCGCCAGGCCATCGGCTACGCCATTGACCACCAAGGCGCGCACCCGGTCGAGCACCTGATGGATATTGACCGGCTCGCGGATCGGGGCGGCAGTGTCGGAAAAGGCTTCCATCTTATCGACGAGGCGGCGGATGCGGTCGGTTTCATCGACAATCAACTGAGCCAAGGGCGTGTCCTCGGCCTTGGCACCTGATTTTAGCAATTGCGCCGCGCCGCGAATGCCGGCTAGCGGGTTCTTGATCTCATGCGCCAGCATACGCCCTAGACCAACGACTGAGCGCAGACCCGCGGAATCGCTCAAACGGTCACCGCCGACCGGCCCAAGCCGGGGATGTAGGGTCAAGAGGACTGAACCATCGCCAAGCGGCGCTGCTGCCGCATCGGCTTCGAAACTGGGCTGACCAAACAGATTGATTTCAAGGCCCCGCTCACGCACCCGGGCATCTTCGTGCAAGGCGCGGTCGATTAGACCCACAAGGCTTGAGCCAGCCGGAAGCGCATCACGAAACCGGCCGCGCGCCAAAAGGCTAAGACCATGGCCAAACAAGGTTTCAGCCGCCTCATTGACCGCCAAGATCGCGCCCTCGGCCCCAATCACCAAGGCCGGTTCTGGACTAAGGTCAAAGGCATTGGCGCGCAGATTGGTCTTGTCTTGCAGCGAGAGCGGCGTTTTGGAGACATTGGGTCTGATCATGCGGCCAGCCTCGCACCCTGACCCGTCCATAGCGCCGTTAAGCCCGCAACAATGTCAGACGGCTGATCTAGGCGGCACAGTTGGGCCTTGGCCTTGCGTCGATCAGACGCTTCAAGCGGCCAGGGCGCCGCCTCTATGTACCAGCCAAGATGTTTGCGGAAAATCTTGACCCCATGATGGTCGCCATGAAAGGCAAGGGCCTGTTCGAAATGGCCCAGCACAATCGCTAGCCGCTCATTGGCCTGGGGCTCGGCAAGGTCTTGGCCCTGCAGGCCCGCCTCAAGCGCTGCGGCAATCCAGGGGCGGCCATAGGCGCCGCGTCCGATCATGACCGCATCGGCGCCCGATATGGCCAAGGCGGCCTTGGCGGATGTCAGATCAACAATGTCGCCATTCACAATGACCGGAATAGAGACAGCCTGTTTGACCGCCGCCACAGCCTGCCAATTGGCCTGCCCCTTATAAAACTGGTTGCGGGTACGGCCATGCACGGTAACGGCCTGGGCCCCGACGGCCTCGGCGCGCTGGGCAAGCAAGGGTGCATTACACGTATTCTCGTCCCAGCCGAGCCGCATCTTGACCGTAACGGGCACACTGACCGAATCGATCACGGCCTGAATCAGGCTTTGCGCTAGATCAAGATCGCGCATCAGGGCCGAGCCGGACAAGGCGCCGGTCACTTCCTTGGCCGGGCAGCCCATATTGATATCGATAATCTGCGCCCCTGCAGCCTCGGCCAGCTTGGCCCCCCTCGCCATCCATTGCGCCTCACGGCCGACCAATTGCATGATCATCAGGCCGTCGCCGTGACCAAGCGCCGCCCGGCGCACGACATCAGGGCGACCAATAGCCAGATCAGCACTGGCGACCATTTCTGTGGCGACATAGCTGGCCCCTTGGGATAGGGCCGTGCGGCGAAACGGCAGGTCGCTGACACCGGTCATGGGGGCGAGCAGGACCCGTCCGGGGACCGCCACCGTGCCAATATTCAGATTGTCGCCCATTTATTAATCACCTCAATCGCCTTCTTTTTAGGCATAAACTTCTTGCGCGTCTAGTCTGGACTTTGGTCGAAAGCTGGCCAAAACAAGACAAATGAAGTTTTCAGCAATTTTAGTCGCGGCCGGCTCGGGCCAACGTGCGGGTCAAGGTCTTGCCAAGCAGTGGCGCGACTTAAATGGCCGACCGGTCCTGGCCTGGTCCGCGCGTACCCTGCTTGAGGCCGGGGCCGACCCCTTGGTGGTGGTCATACGCCGGGGCGATGAGGCCTTGGCCACGGCCGCCCTATCTGGCCTGAATGGCTGGGTGGTCGCCCATGGCGGCGAAAACCGGTCCGATTCGGTGCGGTCGGGTCTGGCGGCCTTGCCCATAGGTGGGCCGGGTGCCGTCTTGATCCATGATGCCGCTAGACCGTTTGTTGAGCCTGGGCATGTCCAAAGCTTGCTCGAAGCGCTGGCCACAGCCGACGGGGCTGTACCCGCCCTGGCGGTCGCCGACAGCCTCAAGACCTTGGGTGAAGGGGGCCTGGTCGCAGCCTCACGCGAAGGGCTATTTCAGGTCCAGACCCCGCAAGCCTTTGACCGTAAAACCCTGCTAGCGGCCTATGACGCCCTGCCCCCAGATGCAGCCATGACCGATGATGCCGGGGTAATGGAGCGGTTTGGTGGGCGTGTGGTCGCGGTGGCTGGGGATATTCGCCTGTTCAAACTGACCTATCCGGAGGATTTTGCAATGGCGCAAGCCTTGGCCTCGAGCCGCCGCGCTGTACGCACGGGGCTTGGCTATGATGCGCACCGATTTGGCCCCGGCGACCGGGTCTGGCTATGCGGGATCGAGATCACACATGATCAAGGCCTGGTCGGCCATTCGGACGCCGATGTCGCCCTGCATGCCCTAACCGATGCCATATTGGGCGCAATTGGCGAGGGCGATATTGGCGATCACTTCCCGCCCACTGACCCGCAATGGCGCGGCGCAGCGTCTGAAGTGTTTTTGCGTCATGCCGCGGCACTGGTCATGGCCAAGGGCGGCACCTTGATCAATATTGACGTCACCCTGATCTGCGAGCAGCCCAAGATCAAGCCGCATCGCCTCGCCATGCGTGAGAAACTCGCCGAGATACTGGCCCTGCCGCTCGACCGGATCAGCGTCAAGGCCACCACGACCGAGGGCATGGGCTTTACAGGTCGGGGCGAAGGCATGGCCGCTCAGGCCATCGCCAATGTGGACATGCCACTGACCTAGGGGCCATGATCCCCAAGCTGTGATTTTGAGAAAGGCGGCCCATGTTCCCGTTCGAGATTGAGACCCTAGCCCGGCTATTGGTTGACGAGGCGCGTGAACGCAATCTGCGGGTCACAACGGCCGAAAGCTGTACAGGCGGGCTGGTTAGCGCGGCTATAACCGCCATTGCCGGATCGTCGGATGTGTTGGACCGCGCGTTCGTCACCTATTCCAACCGCGCCAAGGCCGAAATGCTGGATGTACCGGGCGATTTAATTGCCGATTATGGCGCAGTTTCTGAGCCTGTCGCGCGGATGATGGCCGAGGGCGCGGTTACCAATTCTAACGCCCATGTGGCCGTTTCAATCACGGGTGTGGCGGGTCCCGGCGGCGGATCAAGCCTCAAGCCCGTCGGCCTGGTGCATTTTGCCACCTTCCGCACCAATCACGGTATTATTCACAGGGTCGAGCGGTTTGGTGATCTCGGCCGAAATGAAATCCGCATGGAGGCGGTCAAGGTGGCCTTGGACATGTTGCGCGAGCGGATGAACTAGGCCTTGGCTTTTGTGCCGTAAAGGGCCTCAGCGCGTTCCTCAAAACATTGCATTAACCGATTGACCGCGCTCGACATATTGGCCTTTAACAAACCGTCTAAAAGCTTGGTTTTAAACTCAAAATCAATTGTAAATTCAATACGGGTGCCCTCGTCACAGGGCTCGAATTGCCAAACATTCGATAGATGGCGAAACGGGCCATAGATCAAGGCAACCTGAACAATTCCGCGATTAGGGTCGCGCACAACCCGGGTGGCAAAGCGCTCAGTCAGGAAGGAAAAGCCAATCGTTGCCTCGGCATCAAGTTGAATGACCCCGTTCTTATGTTCAGACCGGTTCCAGGTCCGCATGCTGGTAATCCAGGGGATAAAGTCTGGATAGGCTTTCACATCGCCAACCAGGGCCACCAATTGCTCTGGACGATAGGCCAGGGTTCGAACCAGGTGATGTCGCACGAAACCGCCCTGCCCTTAGTCTGACGCGCCAGACCGAGCGGTCTTGGCTGCACGCGCCAGCCTCAGCCTTGCAAAATCATCGCCCGCATGGTGCGAGGAACGCGTTAAGGGGCTGGATGAGACCATCAAGAATCCCTTGGCCCTTGCAATCGCTTCATAGGCCTTGAACTCCGCAGGCTCGACATAGCGGTCTATCGCGGCATGGCGGCGGGTCGGTTGCAGATATTGACCAATGGTCAAGAAATCAATGTCGGCCGAGCGCATATCATCCATGACTTGCATGACCTCTTCCTTGGTCTCGCCAAGACCCACCATTAGGCCAGACTTGGTGAACTGGGCAGGATCGCGCTCCTTGACCCGTTCGAGCAGACGTAGGGAATGGTAATAGCGCGCCCCGGGACGAATTTTTAAATAGAGCCGCGGCACGGTTTCCAGATTGTGATTGAACACATCAGGCTTAGCCTCGATCACGCATTCCGCCGCCCCATCCTTGCGCAGAAAGTCGGGGGTTAGGATCTCGATCGTGGTGGTCGGGGTCGCGGCGCGAATGGCGCGGATCACTTTTGCAAAATGCGCGGCCCCGCCATCGACCAGATCATCGCGGTCCACTGACGTAATCACCACATGGCTGAGCCCCATCTGTTGCACGGCCTTGGCGACACGCTCAGGCTCACCCGCATCCAGCGGGCCCGGCAGGCCGGTCTTGACGTTACAAAACGCGCAGGCCCGTGTGCAGGTATCGCCCATAATCATCATTGTGGCGTGTTTTTGGCTCCAGCACTCACCGATATTGGGACAGGCTGCCTCCTCACAGACCGTGACCAGGGCATTGTCTTTCACAATCTGGCGGGTCTGGTTATAGCCGACAGAGCCCGGCGCCTTGACCCTTAGCCAATCCGGTTTGCGCAGGACTTCGGTCTGCGGGCGGTTGCGCTTTTCGGGGTGGCGCGCGGCGCGGGCCGCAATTGTATCTATCAGCGTGACCATGCCCCTTAGATCGGACTTTGCGCGCCAATGATCAAGCCTTGTGACAAAATTACCCTCGGTAGAAGAGTAGTAAATACTTTCATGCAATGGCTTTTTGGTTGTGACAATATGGCGATATTGTGTGAGTTTTGATTGTGTAACCGCTCAAATCGTTCCAAATTAGCTTTAAGATTGAACAAGTTTTACAGGGAGGTGACGCCGTAATGCCCAGTGCTTACGACGCCATGTCGGGCCAGCGCCCGGTGTTTGATGCTCTGATTGATGCCAAGGACCGCTTTGGCGCCAAAAAACTGATCCTAGAAGATCAAGATCGCAACCCTCTGAGCTATACAGGCTTGATCCGCGGGGCCTTTGCGCTTGGTCGCAAGATCGCCGCCATGACAAAGCCCGGTGAACGGGTTGGCCTATTATTGCCCTCGGGCTCAGCGGTCGTGGTCACATTCTTTGCCCTGCATGCCTTTGGCCGCGTGCCAACCATGCTCAATTTCACCTCGGGGATCCGAAATCTCAAGGCCGCCGTTAAGGTGGCTGGGGTCAAGCATGTGCTGACAGCGCACAGATTCATTGAACAGGGCAAGCTAGAAGACCTGGTCGATGCCTTTGATGGCCTAGCCAAGGTGTCCTATCTAGAAGATGTCCGCGCCAGCCTTAGTCTTGCTGACAAGGCATTTGCAGCGGCAGCCGGTGCCCTGCCCCGTGCTTTCCGCGCCAAGACCGCGCCGAGCGACGAGGGCGTTGTGCTGTTTACCTCGGGCAGTTTTGGCGCGCCGCGCGGCGTGGTCCTGACCCAAGCCAATCTGGTGACCAATGTGCGCCAGGTCGCCGCCCATATCGATCTTGATCCATCCTGGGTGTTTTTTAACCCCTTACCGACCTTCCACTGTTTTGGCCTAACGGCAGGTGTGCTCTTACCAATCTTGAGCGGCATGAAGGCGTTTGAGTACCCCTCGCCCCTGCACGTCAAACAGATCCCAGAATTGATCCGCGATACTGGGGCCAGTGTCCTGCTCGCAACTGACACCTTTATCAATCAGTATGCGCGCTCGGCTGAGCCCGGCGATCTGTCAGGTCTTGAATTTGTGGTGTGCGGCGCTGAAAAAGTGCGGGACGAGACCCATAACCTGATCCATGAGCGGTTTGGCCCCGTACCCCTACTTGAGGGCTATGGCGCGACCGAGGCCGCGCCTGTGATTGCGGTCAATAAGCCGACCATGAATAAGCGCGGCACGGTTGGCGCGCTTTTGCCCGGCATTGAGACCAAGATTGTGCCGGTTGAAGGCATACCGACCGGCGGGCGTCTGTTTGTCCGCGGCGCCAATATCATGGCCGGTTATCTCGACGAAAACGGCGTGGTTGAGCCCCTAGCCGATGGCTGGCACGATACGGGTGATGTGGTTGAGTTGGACAGCGATGGCTGGATCAAGATCCTTGGCCGGGTCAAGCGCTTTGCCAAGATTGGCGGCGAAATGGTGTCCTTAACGGCGGCCGAGGATCTGGCCTCGCACATTTGGCCAGACTCGCGCCATGCCGTGATTGCCATGCCCGATCCACGCAAGGGTGAGCGGCTGGTTCTGATTACCGACCATTTAGGGGCAAAGGTTGCGCCTCTGGTCGCCCATGCCCAGACCATTGGCGCGTCAGAAATCTCTGTGCCGCGCAAGATCATGCATGTGACCGAGGTGCCCGTGCTCGGCACGGGCAAGACCGACTATGTCACCATCCAGCGCATGGCTGAAATCGACCATAAGGCGGCCTAGCCATCCACCCCATGTCGGGCGCGAAAATCCCGGCGAAACGCCTCAAACTGTCCCGCCGCAATCGCGCTGCGCATGGCGGCGGTCAGGGCCTGGAAAAAGGCGATATTGTGCCAGGACAATAGGATCTGGCCCAAGATTTCCTCTGATTTGACCAGGTGGTGCAGATAGGCCTTGGAATAGTCGCGGCTGGCCGGGCAGTCACTGGTTGCGTCCAGCGGCGTTTCATCCTCGGCAAATCGGGCGTTCTTAAGGGCCATGGCCCCTTCCCAGGTCCAGGCCTGACCATGACGGCCCGACCGAGTTGGCAAGACACAGTCAAACATGTCCACGCCCCGGGCTACCGCCTCGACCAGATCAATCGGCTTGCCAACCCCCATCAGATAACGCGGCCGATGCTTGGGCAGAAGCGGCGCACAAAAATCAAGCGTGTCGCACATGGCCTGATGGCCCTCGCCGACCGCGAGGCCGCCGATAGCATAGCCATCAAAGCCGGTCTCGATAAGACGCTCAGACGATTCTCGGCGCAGGGCCTCAAAGGTTGAACCCTGTTGGATGCCAAACAGGGCCTGGTGTTCGCGCGCGCCAAACGCCGCCTTGGACCGGTCGCCCCACCGCGCAGACAGCCGCATGGCGCTCGCCGCCCGCGCCTCTTCCGCCGGATAAGACACGCACTCATCGAGTTGCATAGTGATGTCTGAGCCGATCCGGTCGGCCTGAATCTCAATACTGCGTTCGGGCGTCAATATATGTTTGGAGCCGTCAATATGACTGCGAAAGGCCACAGCCTCTTCGGTGACCTTGGAAATGCCCGACAAGGACATGACCTGAAAGCCGCCAGAATCGGTCAGGATCGGCCCCTTCCAGCCCATAAACCTATGTAAGCCGCCAAGCCTTTGCAGCCGCTCAGGCCCGGGCCGCAGCATCAGGTGATAGGTATTGCCAAGAATGATATCGGCGCCGGTCTGGGCGACCATATCGACGCTCAAGGCCTTGACCGTACCGGCCGTGCCGACGGGCATAAAGGCGGGCGTGCGAATATCGCCGCGCGCGGTTTTCAGCACGCCCGTGCGCGCTGCGCCGTCGGTTGCTTGAATATCAAAAGGAAACTCTGCCATCAGGCGGCCCGAAATAGCAGGGATGAGTCCCCATAGGAATAGAAACGATAGCCAG
>CANGCO010000021.1 GCA_947452365.1 Caulobacteraceae bacterium | reverse complement strand
CGGCTCGGCCAGGGCTAGAGCGCCGATAAAGGCCGAAAACAGCGAGACATCGCCAAGGCGCATGGACAGGTCCGATCGCCCGCCCGCCAGGCTCGCCTGCCAGGCCAGGGCCGCAATCTCAATATCGGCCGCCGTTGGATTGCCGGTCTCGAAGGCCTCCATGCCGATCTGCAAAAACTCTTCAGCCCGCTGCGAGCCCTTGGGCGAGACGCGAAACGCCTTGCCTTCATAGACATAGCGCCCGGTCCGCACGCCCGATTGCTGGTGTTGCAAGGCGACCGGCAGGGTAAAGTCTGGACGCAGACACGCCTCGGCCCCGCCCTCGCCCTGAACAATAAATAGGCGCGCGCGCATGGCTTCGCCTGCAAGATCCAAAAGCAGGTTCAAGGGCTGGATCACCGGCGCGTCAATCTGGACCGCGCCCATGCTCAAAAACGGTGCGCGTATGGCCGAAAGGGCAGAGGCCGGGACACTGGGCTCGAGCAGCATGACCTTAGCCTTCCACAATCTTGCGCAGGACACCGACCAGTTCACTGCGCGGCACAGTCACTTGGCCGGGGCGGCCTTCGCGCCATTGGCTATTATCGGTAATGCCAGCCGCCATCTGACGACCCAGATCCAGGTCCTTGACCGTGACGGTCCCAGCGGCAATCTCGTCGCCGCCCATGATCACCACGGCAGGGGCCATGCGCCGGTCGGCATATTTCATCTGGGCCTTCATGCCCGACGCCCCCAGATAGACCTCAGCGGCAATACCGGCCTGGCGCAGTTCGCCGACCACGGCAAAATACTGGTCCATGGAGTCTTGGTCGAACACAATCACCACCACCGGGCCGCGGGGCTCAGACACACTCGCCTGACCCGCCGCACGCAGGGCGGCGGCCAGACGCGATACGCCAAACGAAAACCCGGTAGCCGGTACACGCTCGCCCGTAAACCGCGCGACCAGATCGTCATAGCGCCCGCCGCCGCCGATCGAACCAAAGCGCAAGACCTCGCCCTTTTCGCCGACCGTCTCGATCAAGAGCTCGGCCTCGAACACTGGGCCGGTATAGTATTCCAGACCCCGCACCACCGAAGGCTCAAATGCCGCCTGATCCTCGCCAACGCCAAGGCTGTTGAGCGCCGCGTCAATCTTGGCCAGTTCCGCCAGACCCTCATCGCCCTCAGCCGAGCCACCGACCACGCCCGCCAAGGTGTTTAGGACCTCCGAACGCGACCCGCCGCCCGCCGCGACAAAGGCCAGCACCTGTTCGGCCGCCTTTGCGTTCAGGCCTGCGCCCTTGGTAAAGGCCCCAGACTCATCCTTGCGCCCTTCGCCGAGCAAGAGCCGCACGCCATCAGGGCCCAGACGATCGAGCTTATCGACGGCCCGCAAGACGCCTAGCTTTTGGCCCTCGCTCTGAACCCCAGCCGAGGTCAAGAGGCCATTGAGCAGTTTGCGATTATTGATCTTCAAAATGGCCTGACCGCGCTTCAGACCCGTCGCCATCAGACCTTCAACAGCCAGGGCCACGATCTCGGCATCAGCCTCAGGCCGGGCAGAGCCAACCGTGTCGGCATCGCACTGGATAAATTCGCGAAACCGCCCGGGCCCCGGCTTTTCATTGCGCCAGACCGGGCCAAAGGCATAGCGCCGAAATGGCTTGGCCAGGCCTTCTGGATTTTGCGCAACAAACCGAGCCAGTGGCGCGGTCAGGTCATAGCGCAGCGCCATCCATTGCTCATCATCATCTTGCAGGGCGAACACGCCCTCATTGGGACGGTCGCTATCGGGCAGGAACTTGCCCAACGCATCGGCATATTCAAACGCCCCGGTATCCAGCGCTTCAAAGCCATAGCGCTCATAAACCTTAGCGACGGATTCCAGAATATGGCGCTCAATACGCAGGTCGCGCGCGCGCTTGTCTTGAAAACCCCGGGGGTTGCGGGCCTCGGGCCGGAATGTGGCATCTTGGGTCATGAGCCGCGATTACCGGATCAAGCGCCGCGCGGCAAGGTTGGAGGCCGTTTGACGGGGTCTTGGCGCGTAATTACAGGCGGAATCGGGCAATCAGGCTGGTAGTGGATGGATCATGCGGCAGGGCCGCGCCCCCTTCCAACTCGCCCAATATGCGCTTGGCCAAAGACTTGCCCAGTTCCACGCCCCATTGGTCAAAACTGTTCAGGCCCCAGATGACGCCCTCAACAAAGGTCTTGTGCTCATAAAGCGCAATCAGGGCGCCGAGGGCCTGCGGCGTCAGGCGCTCAAGCACGATCAGGCTGGAGGGGCGGTTGCCGGGAAAGGTGCGCTGCGGGGCCAGGCTATCAATGGCGGCGGCGTCCAGACCCTTGGCCACCAGTTCGGCCCGCACCTCAGCCTCGGACCGCCCGACCATCAAGGCCTCAGCCTGGGCCAGCACATTGGCCAAGAGCTTGGTATGGGCAACGGCGGGCCCCTCATCATTATGGGCAACGGCAATAAACTCGACGGGCACAATATCGGTGCCCTGATGCAACAATTGAAAATAGGCGTGCTGGCCATTGGTGCCCGGCTCGCCAAATACGAGGGCAGCGCTGGCGCGGGTCAGGGGCTGGCCGAATGTGTCGACCCGCTTGCCATTAGACTCCATTTCCAGCTGTTGCAGAAACGAGGGCAAGAGGCGCAGGCGCTGGGCATAGGGCACGACGGTGCGGGCGGTTCTGCCAAATCCGTTGCGATTAACAATCTGGGCCAGGGCCAAGAGCACGGGCGCATTGCGCTCGAACGGGGCGCTTAGAAAATGCGAATCCATAGCCGCCGCGCCTGCCAAAAAAGCCTGAAAGGCGGGCCAGCCCAGCGCTACGGCGCAGGACAGGCCCACCGCCGACCAGACCGAATAGCGCCCACCAACCCAGTCCCAAAACGCAAACACCCGATCGGCGGCTAGGCCAAAGGCCATGCACTTGCCCGGATCCGCCGACACAGCGGCCATATGGCTACCCGCCGCGTCTTGGCCAAGGCTGGCGGACAGCCAGTCGCGGGCGGCCAGGGCATTGGCCATGGTTTCTTCGGTGGTAAAGGTCTTGGAGACCACGACCACCAGGGTCTGGGCGGGATCTAGGCCTTGCAAGGCAGCGGCTAGGTCTGAGCCATCGACATTGGCAACAAACCGCAGGTCGATGCTGCTACCCAGCGGCCGCAAGGCCTCCCAGACCAGACGCGGACCAAGATCAGAGCCACCAATCCCGATATGAACAAGGCTCTTGAACGGCTTGCCGGTCGCGCCCTTGATCGCGCCCGATTGCACGCCATTGGCAAAGGCCTGCATGGCGGCGCGGCCAGCCTCTACTGCGCGCGAGACCGGCTCGCCCTTGGCCCTAAAATCGGCACCGTCGGGGGCGCGCAAGGCGGGATGCAGGACGGCGCGATCTTCCGAGGCATTGACCACAGCCCCGCCAAACAGCCGTGCCCGCGCGCCCTGCAGATCCGCAGCCCGCGCCAGATCAAGGCCGGCGGCCATCAACTCCCGGGTCCAGGCCTGTTTGGACAGGTCCAGATAAAGCCCAGCCGCCTCGACACTCATATCTGCCAACCGATTGGGCTCGGCGGCAAACAGGCTATCAATGCGCACCTGCGCCGCGCCCTTGGCGGCCTGATCAAACCGTGTCCAGGCGGAGGTCATATCGGTCATGGCAGGCTCCTGAGGTCCGTCACTACAGACCTAGCCGAATTTGCGCAAAATGCCGAAGGCGGATTTTATGCGTCGCGTTTAAGCCTTAACGGCGGCGTTTAGCGCCTCAACCACCGCGCCTTCGGTGAGGATTTGTGGCAGGGCCACTGGCGCGCGGTGGCCAACCGGATAGATCAGATAGAGTGGCACACCCGCGCGGCCCTGATCCTCTAGCGCCTTGGCAATCACCCCGTCGCGATTGGTCCAGTCGGCAACCATATAGACCGTGCCTGTGGCCTTGATCGCCTCGGCCACGGCGGGGCGTGATAGGGCGGCCTGATCATTGACCTGACAGGTTATGCACCAGGCGGCGGTGAAATTGATCAGGACGGGCCTGCCCTCGGCCCGCAAGGCCTCGACCCGCGCGGGCGAGAACGGCTCAGACGCCAGTTCGGCCCCGGCGGCGGCCCGGGGCGCGGCAACCGCCTCTGGCCTTGGCAGGCGCGCTGCTGTGACCACCAGCGCAATGGCCGCAAGGATAAAGAGCACGGCCAGAGCCTGGCCCAGACGCGGCTTGCCCCCCGATAGGCTAGCCTTTTGCGCATTGCCATACAGCCAGGCCGCAAAGGCTGTCGCCACGGCGGCGGCGAACAAGAGCGCCAAGGCCTCGGTTCCGGCCTGAAGCACAAACACCCAGGCCAGCCAGGCCGCCGCGCCATAGAGCGGAAAGGCCAGGCCCTGCTTTAACCGCTCCATCCAAGGGCCGGGCCTTGGCAGGCGCGCAAGAAGGCCGGGCGCAAAGGCAAGGGCGGTAAACGGCGCAGCAAGACCCAGGCCAAGGAACAAGAATACCAGCAAGGCGGTCACGGGACCTTGGGTCAAGGCAAAGCCAATCGCCCCGGCCATGAAGGGCGCGGTACAGGGCGCAGCCACCACCACGGCCAGAACGCCGGTGAAAAATGCGCCGACAAGGCCAGAGCGCGAGGCCAGCGGCGCAGATCCTGCCGCCCCTTGCAGGCGGGCCCCAACCTCAAACACGCCCGATAGGTTCAATGCCGTTAGCAGCATGACCAGACTTAAGGTCGCCACCACCGGGGCCGATTGCAGCTGAAAACCCCAGCCCACCGCCGCCCCCGCCGCCTTGGCCGCGATCAGGGCAGCCGCGAGGCCCAGAAACGTCAAAACAACCCCGGCCAAAAACGCCAGGCCCTGCATCCGCGCGCCCTTGGCCTCGCCCGAATGCCCGGTCAGGGCGGCCGCCTTCATGGACAGGATCGGGAAGACACAGGGCATCAGGTTCAAGATCACCCCGCCCAGAAACGCAAACAAGACCGCCAAGGGCAGGCTCATGGTCTTGGCCGTGGGCGCGGTGGGCGCACCTAATCCAGCCGCGCCAACGGCCAATGCGCCAGTCTTGGCCGTGACCTCAAACGCCTGATCGCCAAGGTCCAGCACACCGACCAGCTGGCCAGGGGGCGGGGTCTTGGTAAAGGCATAACCGGCCGGCAGGGTCAGGGTCAGGCCCTCTGGGCCATGCTCAATCCCCTGCGGCTTGGCATGGTCCAGCACCGTGCTGTCATAGGGATAGAAATAGGCGTTTGGAAAATTGCCGCCAGCCAAGGCCGCGCCCGTGGCCGACAATTTCAAGACCCCGGCCTCAAACCGTATGGCCGCCTTGATATCGGCCGGTTTTGGCGCGTCGGTCAGGGTCTTGAGTATGGCGGCAGCGGCGGCCTTGTCGGGCGCAGGCACACCGCTGGCAATCTTGACCGCCAAGGTTAGGCTGGCCTGTTCTGGGATGCAAATATCCTTACAGACTAGGAATCCGGCCTCGGCCTTGAGATTGACCGTGTCGTCGGGGCGGGCATTTGCGGGAACCTTTAAGGCCACGGGCAACAGCACCTGGCCTTCATAGCCATAATTCATCAGACTGCCCAAGGGCAGGCGCTGCGGGGTTGGCCAAACGATCTCGCCTGCGCTCCAACCCGAAGGCAGGGTCCAGTCCAGGGTCGTGGCCTGTCCCGCATCACCGGGATTGCGCCAATAGGTGTGCCAGTCCTTGGCAATGGTCTGGCGCAAGGCGACATAGACTTCGCCGCCGGGCACGGCCGCGCCGCTGACGATCAATTCGGCCTTGACATGGCCCGTATCCACAGACGCGGCCAGCACCGAAGCAGGTAGGCCAAGCCCTGTGGCCAGCGCCAATACCGCAACAATGCGTCCCAAAGCCCCTAGCCTGTTCAAAACCACGCCCTCGCAAATCTGTCCGTTGCACAGCTAAGGCCAGAAAACAGCCCTGCCAAGTGTACATCTCGCCTCAAGGCCTCTCGACATTCGCCACTGAGCCGCCATGATCACCAACAAAGATAGACAAGCACGCGGAGAAAACATCATGGCAACCAATTGGCCGACCAATAAACAATGGGTTCTGCGCAAGCGCCCCGAGGGCGATATTGGTGCCGATAATCTGGAACTGATCGAGGCCCCGATCCGCGACCTAGAAGATGGCGAGATCCTGATCCGCAACATCTATCTGTCTCTGGACCCCACCAACCGCATCTGGATGAGCGACCAGGACCAGTATTTGCCGCCGGTCGAGATTGGCCAGGTCATGCGCGGCGGCACGATTGGCGTGGTCGAGGCCTCGCGCTCGGCGAGGTTTAATCCAGGCGACCTGGTCAATCCGGGCCTTGGCGGCTGGGAGGCCTATACGATCGGCCATGAGGCCATGGTCCAGCCCGTGCCCAGCCTGCCGGGCGTGCCCCTGCCGGCCTTTATGAGTGTCTTGGGGGCCACCGGCCTGACCGCCTATTTTGGCCTGCTCGATATTGGCAAGCCGCAGCCGGGCGAGACCGTGGTGGTCTCGGCCGCGGCAGGCGCGGTCGGCTCTATTGTTGGCCAAATTGCCAAGCTCAAGGGCTGCCGGGTGATCGGTATTGCGGGCGGGCCAGACAAGTGCCGCTGGCTGGTCGAGGAGCTCGGCTTTGACGGCGCGATTGATTATAAGAACGAGGATGTCGGTGCGGGCCTGGACCGACTTTGCCCCAATGGCATTGACGTAAACTTCGAAAATGTTGGCGGCAAGATCATGGATGCCGTGGTCGCACGGATGAATCTGTTTGGCCGTATGGCCCTGTGCGGCATGATCTCGACCTATAATCATGAGGGCCTGGTTCCTGGACCCTCCGATTTTGCCAAGGTCTTGATGCGCCGTTTGTTGATCAAGGGCTTTATCGTGATCGATTATCTGCCGCGCGCCGGCGAGGCCTTTGCCGAACTGGCGCCTTGGGTGATGTCGGGCCAGATCAAATGGAAGGCGCATGTGGTCGAGGGGTTGGATAATGCCGCCGACGCGGTCAAGCGCCTGTTCAACGGCGATCATGACGGCAAGCTTCTAGTCCGCATCTCGCCTGAACCCTGATCGAAAGGCCAAGCGTGCCCGCTTATTTTGAAGAGATTGAGATTGGCCAGGTCGTGTCCTTGGGCGCGGTGGCGGTTGATGCGCGGGCGCTGGACGCCTTTATCACCACCTTTGCGCCCAATTGGCACGCCGATGAGGGCGCGCCCGATGCCATGATCTATGCCCTGTGGGCGCGGCTGGACAGCCAGATCACCACCGCCTGGCCCCAGACCAAGCGTCTGGCCGTCGATGCCCTGCGTTGGGCGCGCAATCCGCCGGTGGGGGAATTATTGCGCGGCCGAATGACCATACTGGGCAAGGACCCGGTCGGCGATGCCAAGGGCATTGTCATTGCCCAGCACGACCTCTTGGACGAGGGCGGCCGTCTAGTGTTTTCCTGCCTAACCCGCAGCCTGTTCAAATGCCGGAGCGATGCGGGCGACTAAAGGTCGTCGATCACCTGTCGCCGCATTTCCCCGCGAAGGCGGGGATTCAGTGTGTGGATTACAGGCCTGAGGAAACGATCTGGGTCCCCGCCTTCGCGGGGAAAACGGAGGGGGCGGGAGCCGCTTAGTCCGCCTCCCCCTCCGCCCTTTATAGTGACCTTAAGCGGTTTAGGCTGCCGCTGCGTTCTTGATCAGGGTCTTGGCGATCAGCTTGTCCCAGCCATTGAGGGACACCAGATGCGCATAGATTTGCGACAGGGCCCCGTTATCGCGCAGGGCAATAAACTTGTCCGCAGGAAGGGCCAGCAGCTTTTCTTCCGATACGGCGAAGTATTCGGCAATCACTTGTGGCTCACCAAACGTGCCATCGCCATTGCGCGGCGTGAAGGTGGCCTGCTTGGTCTCAAACAGGTCATGCTCTTTCAGGACATTGACGAAATTGTCCGTGCGCTGACGCTCGGCTTCAAAATCGTTACAGAACTGGATGCAGCCCTTGGTGTATTCGGTGGGCTCGCCGTTCTCGAACATGGGGATATCGCCGTTTTCCTTGATCAGGCTGGACGCAACATCGATACAGACGATCAAGCGCTCACCCTGGTCATCGCCAGCCAGTACAAACGGATAACGGCGCACATAGGCGGGCAGATAGGCGTCGGCCGCAACCGAACCATCCGGATTGATCGCCAAATTCTCACCCTGATTGACGGCCATGACCGCTAAGGGCTGCAACTGCTCACCGGCAAAAATGATCGGATAGGACAAGGATGCGGGTGCAAATTCGGTGACGGTCAGGGGCACCACATTGGTGGTGGAGGCAAAGCCAAACGGCTTATCGACCTGCATCAGACCAAGCTTGCTATGAGCTTCCTTATTCAAGGGCTCGGGCTTAGCGTAAAATAGCACATTGCCGGAGATTTCAGCGTTTTGGGGCAGAGGGGTCGTTTCCATGAGAAGAAGGCTCTGTCGAATAGAGGAAGGCGCCGTTTCAGACGCCTGGAAAAAAGCGGATCGCGCTCAAGCTCGGACAGGTTTCTATATGATGATCTGGCTAGCGGCAATGGAGGCTTGCCACCGAAGCCGCGCCGGGCTTTGATTGGCTCAAACCCTAAGGCCCGCGAAGGCCAAGACCACAGAGGAAACGACCATGCCCATCGCCTATCCCGCCATTCTGGACCTGAAAACCGAAGGCCAAAGCTTTGCCTGGCGCGACCGCGAAACCATGCTCTATGCGCTGGGCATTGGTATGGGCTCTGATCCGCTCAATATGGACGAGCTGCCCTTTGTTTATGAGAACAATTTAAAGGCCGTACCAACCTTGGCGACCGTCGTGGCCTGGGGCGCGGGCCCCATGGGCAAGACCGGCATCAACTACCTCATGGTCGTGCATGGCGAGCAGTCGGTGACCTTTCACAAGCCCATGCCGACCGAGGCGGAAATCATTGCCGATAGCCGGATTGCTGGTGCCTATGACAAGGGACCGGGCAAGGGCGCGGTCATCTATACGGAAACCGTGATCAAGGATGCCAAGAGCGGCGAGCCGATTGCCACCCTGCTCGGCTCGACCTTTGCTCGCGGCGATGGCGGCTTTGGCGGCCCATCGGATGGCGCGCCCGCCCCGCATGAAGTGCCGACCCGCGCGCCCGACCAGTCGATCGACATCCCAACCCGCCCGGACCAGGCCCTGATCTATCGTTTGTCAGGTGACCGCAACCCGCTGCATTCGGACCCGGCCATTGCCACGGCGGCAGGGTTTCCGCGACCAATCCTACACGGGCTTTGTACCTATGGCATTACCTGCCGCGCCGTGCTGCAGACCTATGCCGATTATGACCCCGCCAAGATCAAGAGCCATGCGGTTCGCTTTTCGTCGCCCGTCTATCCCGGCGAGACCATTACGGTCGATATGTGGAAGGATGGCGACACGATCTCGTTCGAGGCGCGCATCAAAGAGCGCGGCGTGACCGTGATCAAAAACGGCAAGACCGTGCTGGGCTAGGGGCGGGCTTAGGCCCCCTCCACCGCTTCGCGGTCCCCCTCCCCCAGAGGGGGAGGATTAAACAACAGCAAATCTTCCCCCTCTGGGGGAAGTACCCGCAAAGCGGGGGAAGGGGGCGTTTTAGGTCGTCGGCCTAGGGCTGACCAAGGCACCATACAAATCCGTGCGGCGATCCCTAAAGAACCCAAACGAGGCGCGGTGGGCGGCTAGAAAATCGAGGTCAAAGCTAGCCGTGATCACGCCCTGCACCTCCCGGTCCAGGCTAGCGACCAGATCACCGCGATGGTCGGCAATAAAGCTAGAGCCGTAAAAGCTCTGACCACCGCCCGCGCCGGGCTCAAAACCGGTGCGATTGGCGGCTACGACCGGAATGCAATTGGCGACCGCATGGCCCTGCATCACCCTTTGCCAGGGATCGCGCGTATCAAGGCTGGCATCTTGCGGCTCTGAGCCAATGGCGGTGGGATAGAGCAGGACTTCGGCCCCCATCAGGGCCATGGCCCGAGCACATTCCGGATACCATTGGTCCCAGCAAATCCCGACGCCGATACGGCCAAACCGGGTGTCCCAGACCTTGAAACCCGTATCGCCAGGCCGGAAATAGTATTTTTCCTGATAGCCCGGACCGTCGGGAATATGGCTCTTGCGATAGAGGCCCATCAGGCTGCCATCGGCATCGATCATGACCACGCTGTTGAAATAGTGCGGGCCTTCGCGCTCAAAGATCGAGACTGGGATCACCACACCCAACTCCGCCGCTAGTGGGGCTAGGGCGACCACGCAAGGATGCTCGCGCCAAGGATGGGCGGTTGCAAACCAGGATTCCAGCTGGGTGACGCAAAAATAGTGACCTTGGATCAGCTCGGACGGCAATATGACCTGAGCGCCCTTGGCCGCCGCCTCGCGCACAAGTTCGGCGGTGCGCGCCAGATTGGCGGCCGTATCGACGCCATAGGCAGTCTGCAGGGCCGCGACGGTTAGGCTACGGCTCATGCGGGCACCTGCTGGCTAATACAGTGGAAAGAACCGCCGCCGGTCAATATGGCGCCTGAGGGCAGGCCTAGAACCTTGCGTTCCGGAAACAGGCTGGTCAGGGCCTCGACCGCATGGGCCCCGGCCTCGGCATCCTCATAGAGCGGGACAATCACCGCCTTATTGGCGATCAGGAAATTCATATGCGAGGCCGGCACAGGCTGGCCATCGCCATCCTCAACCCGGCCGGGCGAGGCTATGCGAACAACTTGAAGCGGGCGGCCATCGTGACTGGTCATGCCCGATAGCTGCCGGGCCACATCGCCATAGAGGTCGGTATTGGGATCGGCTCGGCCATAGCCGACCGGACAGGCGACCACGCCGGGGGCAACAAACCGGGCCAGATTATCAATATGACCATCGGTGTGGTCATTCATCAGACCATCATCGAGCCAAAGCACCTTCTTGATGCCAAGCGTGCTGGCGAGCTTGGCCTCGGCCGCCGCCTCGGTCACACCGCTATTGCGATTGGGATTGAGCAGGCATTGGCGTGTGGTCAAGACATTGCCAAACCCGTCATGGTCAAGCGAGCCGCCCTCAAGGATGAAATCGGTAGCATCAAGGGGCGAACCGCTAGATTGGGCGAGGCTGGCTGCGACGGTGTGATCATCGGGCAAGTCATACTTACCGCCCCAGCCATTAAAGCCAAAGCCCTGGGCGCGAATCTGCCCCGCATCCTTAACCCAGATCGGCCCTGTATCGCGCAGCCAGACATCGCCAAACGGCGCTTCAACCAGATCAATGCCGCTGGCTGATCCAATCATGACCTTGGCCGCCGCCATGGCCGCCTTGCCATTAACCAATAGGCGCACCTGCTCTGCACCCGGCCCCGCCAAGGCCACAGCCAAGGCCGCGACCTCGATCTGGGCGGCCTCTAAATGTTCGAGCCAAAGCTCACCATGACTTGGAAAGCCAATCCACATGGCCTGGTGCTGGGCCCATTCGGCGGGGACAAAACGAGACATGACATTCCCTGTCGCAGCGTGTGACCGAACTGGTCCCGCCTTTGGCGCCTGCTTGAGCACAAAAACGTGTCACAGGCACGACACCGATAGCCAGCAAGGGGGGTTTTCGCAAGACCTAGGGGGCAATCCCACGCCAAACCGCCTTAACCCGCGCATCGCGGCCGCAGCCTTGGCGATAAAGGTTGTAGCGCAAGGGGTTCTTGTTCGAAAAATCCTGATGATAGCCCTCAGCAGGCCAGAAGGTCACGGCATCGCGAATCGGGGTGACAATCTTGCCCTTAAGCGGCGTGGTCTGCAGCTGGGCCAAGACGGCTTGGGCGGCGGCGCGCTGAACCGGGCCATCGACAAAGATGGCGCTTTGATAGGACTGGCCGCGATCACAAAATTGGCCGCCCGCATCCGTGGGATCGATCAGGCGCATAAAGCGGCCGACTAAGACGCCATAGCTGATCTTGGTGGGGTCAAACGTGACCTTGACCGATTCTAGATGGCCAGAGGTCTCGCTGGTCACATCCTCATAGGTCGGCTTGGCGACATGCCCGCCCGTATAGCCTGATACGGCCGAGACGACGCCGGGTATGGCCTTCATGTCGTGCTCAACACACCAAAAACAGCCACCAGCAAAAATGGCAATTTCGCGCACAGGCGCGGCCTGACTTGGCTGGCTTGCAAACAGGGCCAGACAAAGACTAAACGTGGCAAGGGCAAGAGCTTTGATGGATCGAGTCATGCCTCTAATATGGGGCTTGATGTGGCTTGATCAAGCTAATCAAACGCAAAAAGGGAGCCCGGCCTTGGCGCCGGACTCCCCATAAGCCCCTTGATAGGCAGGATCAGGATCAGGATCAGAAGTTGATCATGACCGTTGACCGACGATTCAAGGGCTCTTTTGTGCCGTCGGGGGTCGGCACAGCCAAGTTGGTTTCACCCTTCCAATCCACGGCTAGGCTGGTGGCGGGCAGGCCTAGGCCAACCAATGCATCAGACACCGCCTTGGCGCGCTTTTCGGACAGGCCAATATTATAGGTCGCTGGACCAGAGCTGTCGGTATAGCCAACCACAGTAATGCGGGTTGCCTTGCCGTCTGATGAATACTGGGCGGCCTGCTGGATCACAGCCTGCGCCTCGGGCGTCAGAACAAATTCATCCCAAGGGAAATAGACCACAAATTCGCGGGCCTCATAGGCCACGGGAAGTGGCGGAGGTGGCGGTGCGGGCTGTTCTGGCGGCGGGGGCGGAGGCGGGGGCGGCGGCGGCGGCGGTGGCGGTGGTGGGGGCGGCGAACCAAAGGCATAGCGCAGACCCAAGGTCACAGACTGATCATCATACCGGCCCTTCCAAGATCCAGGCTGAAGGGCGCCAGACCCGGTCGAGTTGAACGAGACGTCCGACCCGCTCAGATACCGATAGGTCACATCCATTTTCAGGCGATCGCTGGTCTTGAACGCCAAACCGGCCAGGAACTGATAGGCAAGGACCGTGTCGGAATCATCGACACGCAGGCTCTGCCCATCGGGCACACCTATGGCCAATTCGCCACGCGTCTTGATCTTGACGTGATTCATTCCCGCCCCGACCCCGATAAAGGGGTCCACCTGGCTTGCGGGCATGAAATCGTAAATCACATTGCCCATCAGGGTGAAGGATTCCAGCTTGCCACCAATGCGGCCGCAGGTCGCAAGCACACTGGCGCGCAGGACATCCTCTGTACAAAGCCCCGTTACAGGACGAGACAAGCTGCCCGAAGCGGCGCGCAGATCGCCGGGGCGAAGGCCTACTTCCAGCTCAAACCGCCAATTGGGATCATATTGATAGCCTAGTCGCGCAAAGCCTGCGCCGGTTTGCTTGCCTGCCCAGCGCCAGTCATAGCGCGAACCATCGGGTTGATTATTGGCCGAAGTCGCATCAATGCCCTTGGGCTCGTGATAACCAAGGTCAATAGCGCCATAGACACCCGTTTCTTGCGCCAATGCGCCGGATACAGGGATCATAACGGCCGAGACAAGGCCCGCCAGCGCGACTCCTGCAAGCCATTTCGTTTTCATTATCCGAACCCTCTTCTGCCCAGTTAGGCAACCTTTATCAGTCGTAAGCGTCCAGCTAGGTGGACACGACCAGCATCAATATTGGTCGGATATGGCCCAAAAAAAATGATATTTCGCAGGTATAAGCCTCTAAAAAGACGTTGATTTTAGCGCTATTGACTGAAATCAAGCTTGCCCATTGCGAACACAGGCGGCTATGCCAATCGCCAAGTTTGGCAAGGCTTGCAGTTGGCGCTGGTGGCTGTAGGGTCTGGCCATGACAGATTCATCCGCTGAAACACAGATGCGTGCCCCGGCCATAGGCCGCCTTGACTGGTCGCCCCATTCTCGGGCCCTCGGGTTTGAGATCTTGGATGTGGCCAAGGGGACGGCCACGCTTAAGGTCGCCTTTCGGGATGACCTGATTGGCGATCCCCAAGCGGGCGTTATAGCCGGCGGGGTCGTGACCGCCCTGCTCGACCATGTCTGTGGGCATGCGGTGATGATGGGACTAGACAGTCTGACCCCAATTGCGACCCTGGACCTGCGCATTGATTATATGCGCGCGGCCCTGCCAGGCCACGGCGTGATTGCCAAGGCCGACTGCTATAAGGTCACCCGCTCCATCGCCTTTGTCCGCGCCAGTGCCTGGGACCTTGACCCCAATGATCCGGTCGCTACCGCCCAGGCCGCCTTTATGATCAATTCGCACGCCGAACCAAAAAGCTCAGCCTCATGAGCCAATCGTCTAATCAACTTGACGCTCTTCTGGCTGGCATTCCCTATGCCCAGTATCTTGGCGTCCGCGCCGAACTGGCAGGCGACGAAATGACCGCCATCTTGCCGTTTGCGTCACACCTGATCGGCAATCCCATGCTGCCAGCGATTCACGGCGGGGTGCTGGGCGCCTTTATGGAAATGACGGCCTTGGCGCAGTTATCGATCCTGCAAGGCCTGTCGCGCCAGCCCAAGCCGATCGATATTTCGGTGGAGTATCTGCGCTCTGCCCGCGGCCTGACCACCTATGCCAGGGCCGATATTCGCAAGATCGGTCGGCGCATTGCCAATGTCCATGTCGAGGCCTGGCAAGACACGCGCGCCACCCCGATCGCCCTGCTGCGGGGGCACTTTTTGCTGACCCTCAAGGACGAGGACGGCTAGGGCGCGTCACCTGCCCCTGACCGAGCCGCCCGTTTTAGGCTTTCGGCCTGCAGCGCATTTAGGCCTTCAAGCACATAGGTCTTGGCCATGGCATCCGGTACCGGCAATAGGCCGGTCATATAGCCGGTATATTCAATCTGGGTCGCCGCACCGCTGGCATCGGGCGATAACCGCCACTGGCCTCTCAACTGCGTCACATCGCGCCCAAGCTTGCGATAATCCAGCCGGCGCTGGAACACATAATCGGATCGCACGACATTACGCAGCACCAGGGGAAACCAGGGCAGCCGCACCCTGTGTTCACGGACATCCCAAAGACCGCCTGGATCGCTTTGCATGACCTTGCAACTGACCATACCCGGAACATGCTTTGGCGCAGTCGCGCAATCGGTCAGCACGTCCCACACCACCGAAACCGGTGCCGCCACCGTCATTTCCGCAGCCACGCCACGATCCCGGTGCCCAGCATCCATCACGGACCACAGGCGTGGGGAATCCGCCTGTGCTGGGCCTGGTCGCCAGATCAATAGGGCAAGAGCCATTAAGGCGCATCTGAACACGCGGTACCTCTGAACGGTCTGGTCAACTGACATTCAACTCAGCGGAACGATTATGTCACCCCTAAGGCGCATAATTTTCGACAGCGCCATGACCATACCGAGCCAAATCACAACAGCGCATAAGATCGTATGCGGAAAATTATGAAGCGCTTAATTCAAGTAATCCTTAAACAAAAATCAATTACGGAATTCATATGACGTTAGCGTTACAATTATATGACGGAAACCCTTCGACAATTTATGAACTATTTTTGTATAAATTGAATTATTAGTCACGAAATTGTAGCGAGCCCTATTTATAGCCGCCCTTGGTATTGGAATCGATGGCTTTTGCACGAACTGTCGCATTTCGCTTAATCAAAGGGGATCTAAATGAAGACCAAATATCGTATTGGGGTAAGCGTTGCCGCCCTGCTTTGCCTTACGGCGCCAGCGGCCTATGCCCAACAAACCACAGCGTCTGTTCGCGGTGTGGTGAGCAATGCAGAAGGCGCTTCGATTGCCAATGCAAGCTTGACCGTCATCCACCAGCCCTCTGGCACGCGCGCCTTGACCAAGGCCGATGCGTCCGGGCAATTCGATCTGCGCGGCCTGCGCGTCGGCGGCCCCTATAAGATTATTGTTTCTGCGCCAGGCTTTGCGACCAACACAACCGATGGCGTCTATTTGACCGTGGGTGACGTGTCGCAAATTGCGATTAGCCTTGAGCCTGAAACCAGCGAAGTCGTTGTCACGGGCCAGCGCAATGCGTCGCGCTTAACCAATGCCGGCTCTCGGACCGGCCTGCGTCGCGGCGATATTGAGGCGGTTGTTTCGCCAAAGCGCGATATTCGCGACATTGGTCGTCGCGATCCGCTTGCAACTCTTGACCTCGGCGTGCGCGGTACTGGCCCCTCCGGCGGCCTCTATATTGCCGGCTCGACCCCGCGCTCAAACCGCATCACGATTGACGGCGTTCGCAGCCAAGATGACTTCGGTTTGAACACCGGCGGCTTGTCGACCAATCGTGGCCCTGTATCGCCTGAAGCCATTGAGCAATTCGCCATCCAGGCCGCGCCCTTCGATGTTGAAGAAGGCGATTTCACCGGCGGCGCCTTGAACATGATCATGCGTTCGGGTGGCAATGACTTCCACGGTTCGGTCTTTACCTATTATCGCGACAAGAGCCTGGTCGGAAAAGACATTCCGAACTTCTCATCGCCTTATGGCTTCAAGAAGCTCAACCTTGTTATTGAAGACAAGAATTATGGCGCCTTCCTGTCGGGCCCAATCTTCAAGGACAAGCTGTTTTTTGCCGTATCCTATGAGAAGTTCACCACGGTCGATGTCACCGATACCGGCCCATCGGGCGGTGGTTATGCCAATGCCATTAACGGCCTGACCGGCTCAACTGGCGCCAAGGTTACCACAGCCGATATTGGCACCATCTTGGCGCCTTGGAGCGGCTATGCCGCCTCGGCCAAGCTTACGCCCGGCACAATCAGCCTGACCAAGCCTGTCGAAGACGAAAAATACTCTGCCAAAATCGATTACAATATCACGGACAATCAGCGCCTAACCGCGACCTATCGTCATGCATTCAGCTCTGTCGTCAAGCGCCAGAATATTTCGGCGACCAGCATTGGTCTTGATACCAACTGGTATTCACAGCCAGAAACCGAAGACAATTATTCGCTGCAGCTGAACTCAAAATGGACCCCGGAACTGTCGACCGAGGCGCGGATTTCTTATCGCGACTATACCCGCGGCCAGACCCCGCCAACGGGCCAAAACTTCTCGGAAATTCGCGTTTGTTCGGACGCCGTTACGGTCGAAAACCCTTATGACTGCCTGAAAACAAACTCCGGTCAGCCCACCCTGTTCTTTGGTCCTGACCAATTCCGTCATGCCAATGTCTTGCAGACCAAGAACCTAGCGGGCCAGGCGGTCGCGTCCTATCGGATGAAAGACCATCTGATCAAGGCCGGCTATCAGTATAAGGGGATTGATATCTTCAATCTCTTTGTTCCTCAGGCCAAGGGCATCTATTATTTCGACGCGATCGCTGACTTTGCCGCCGGCAAGGCTGGCCAGCTCAGCTATACCAATGCGCCATCTGGTAATCCGATCGATGCCGCGGCCAAGTTTACTTATGACGTCAATACCCTGTTCGTCCAAGATAGCTGGGACATTAACCCAGACTTCACCGTCAATTATGGTCTGCGCTATGACCTGTATAAGAGCGGCGACAAGCCTGCACTCAATCCCAACTTCGTCACCCGCAACGGCTTTAACAACCAAAAAACATTTGACGGCCTGAAGGTCTTGGCGCCTCGGGTTTCGGCCAAATACAATTTTGGCAAGTTTGACGTCAGCGGCGGGATTGGCCTGGTCTCTGGTGGTCTGCCCGACGTGTTCTTGAGCAACTCCTTCTCGAATACGGGCATTCTGACCAATGGTATCGTTGTGCGTCGCCTCAAAAACGGCACCTATTTCGAGCAAAACTCCTCCAGCGTCGTTGATACGGCGACGGGCGATGCCTTGCTGAACCTCGATAAGACCAATGCCAATTTTGGTTTTGCCCTGCCTAGCATTGCCAATAGCCTGCTTCAGGCTAACAGCATTGTTCGGCGCACGGCGGAAACCAATTCCTTGTCGCCAGACTTCAAGATGCCGACCGATTGGAAGGCTAACCTCGCCTTCCGGACCGAGGCCTTGGGCTTTAGACTTGGTCTGGATGCGGTTGCGATCCGCAGCCAAGATGGCCTCGCCTTCCGCGACCTACGGGCGCGCAAGCTGACCATTAACGGCGTGCAACAACTCACGCCCGATGGCCGAATTCGTTATGACGGCTTGAATATCTCAGCCGCCGACCGCGCCACTGCGGGCCTGCCCGTCGCCACCAATCCTGACTATGTCAATCTCGGCGGCTCCAGGGACATTCAGGCTTATAATCCTAGCGAAAAATCCTCGAGCCAGACCATTGCCGCCTCGATCGGTCGCGAGCTTTACGGGGTTAATGTCAACCTGTCCTATGCGGTTCAGCGCAGCTCGCTCTTTGGCGGTCTGCCTGAATTTGCCACCACGGCCAGCGGTCTTTATGGCGAGCAATATGCGACCTATGATCCCAATGGCGCGGTGCGCGGCAAGGCGGCCAATAATATCGACAAGGCAGTCAAGGCCGACATTTCCTACAAGTTTGAAGCCTTTAAGGGCTGGGAAAGCCGCATTGGCGTGTTCGGCGACATGCGCACGGGCCGGCCAATCAATTTCCTAATGTCGGACCTCGGTAGCGGTCGCAGCTCGGTGTTTGGTGTGAACCGGACCGATATGATGGCCTTTATTCCCCAACTCACTGCCGCCGAACCGGGCAGCAATAACCTGAAATATGTCACTAATGGCACGACCGTGTTCTTTAAGGACGCGACCGAACTGGCCAACTTCAAAAAGGTTATCAACAAGTTCGGCATCCCAACCGGGGGCATCTTGAAAAAGGGTTATGGTCGTAACCCCTTCTTGGCCAAGTTTGATTTCCAATACTCACAGCGCATTCCAACCCCGTTCGAAGGCCACAGCGCGCTGTTTACTGTGGACATCGCCAATGTCGGCAATCTGCTGAACAAGCATTGGGGTACGGTTAAGGAATACACAGACAGCCGTTCCGGCGGCCGTATTGTTAGTGTTGAATGCGCCAATGCGGCGGGCGTAGCACAGACGAGCGCTAGCGCTACCTGCGCGGCCTATCGCTATAGCAATGTCTCAACCAGCATTACGACACCAACCGTCAATCCAGACCTATCGACCTGGTCGATCCTGCTTGGCTTGAAGTATCAGTTCTAAATGCAATAAGACTTTCAAAAGTCTAGACCTTTTGGGGCGGCATCAATCGATGCCGCCCCATTTTTTATCCGCGAACCGCCTTGCGCAATGATATGTTATAACATAATTAACGGGTCGCAATTTTGCGTCTGAGGCATGACCATGACCCATCGGCTCCGCACCCTGTTTTTGACCACAGCAGGGCTGGTGGGCCTTATGCAGGGCGTAGCCCAGGCCGAGGCGCCGGCAGCGCCCGAAGAGGTGATCATAACGGCCGCGCCCTATGCCGTTTCGCTAGACAGCGTCACGACCAGTATCGAGGTGGTCAGTCGCGCGGCGCTGGATGTCGCCAATCCTGCAGGTCTAGGCGACCTTCTCAATGGCATGACCGGTGTGCGATCGACGGCTTTTGGCCCCGGTGCCAGCCGCCCAATCATTCGCGGTCTTTCGGGACCACGCGTGATGATCTTGCAAAATGGCGTGGGCCTGGTCGATGCCAGTTCGGTATCGCCCGATCATGCTGTGGCGTCCGATCCGGCCGAATCCAGCCGGATTGAGGTGCTGCGCGGGCCCTCGACCCTAGCCTATGGCGGCTCTGGCATTGGCGGTGTGGTCAATATGATTGACGAGCGTGTGCCGTCGCGCCCAGCGGCGGACGGTCTTGAGGGGCGAGCCAGCGCCTCTTATGACACGGTCAATAATGGCAAGGCGTTTTCGGCCGCCCTCAAGGCTGGCACTGGCCCGGTTGTATTTGCCGCCGATATTGTCCGGCGCAGGTCTGGCGATTACGACGTACCAAGCGCCCCGGTTTCCGGCCGCTTTGCCGCCGATCAGGGCCTGACGCCTGCCCCCGATACCAAGGTGTTGAACAGCAATGTTGAACTCGATGCCTATGGCGCGGGCGTGTCCTATATTGGCGAGGGCGGCTATGTCGGGGCCTCGGTCAAGCGTACAGATACGACCTATGGCGTACCCTATGCCCAGTTTTCTGAACCGGCGCCCAACCAAGAGGGCCCAGTGCAAATTCACTTAAAACAAACCCGCTATGACCTGCGCGGCGAGCATCAGCTCGATTTGGCTGCGTTCGAAAAGGTGCAGTTCTCGGTGGGCTATGCCGATTATCAGCACGCCGAGATCGGCGCCGTCGATGGCGCGGTTGGCACACGCTTTTTGTCCAAGGGGGCCGAGGGCCGGATCGAGCTCGTGCACCGCGAGCATGACGGCCACCAAGGCGCAATTGGCCTGCAAATCTTGAGCCGCGATTTTCAGGCCATTGGCGATGAGGCCTTTGTGCCCTCGGTCAAGGTCCAGGAATATGGCGTCTTTACCCTGCAAAGGCTGGATCGCGGCACCTGGGGCCTCGATGCGGGCCTTAGGCTGGATCAGCGCAGGCTTGAAGCCCAGTTGGCTGGGCGGGCCACCAGCGCTGCCGCAGCCGCTGCCAATATTGATTGGGCAAACACAGCGCGCTCGCAAGACTTTACCAATGTCTCAGCCTCTGTCGGCCTGTTTTGGAAGCCGGCTGATCACCAGTTCTATGCCTTGAGCCTAGCGCGCAATGGCCGCGCCCCGACCGAGGTTGAGCTCTATGCCGACGGCCCGCATGGCGGCACCCATTCCTATGAGGTCGGCAATCCCAATTTCAAATCCGAAACCGTGGTCTCGATTGAGGCCACCGCCCGCTATACAGCCGACACGGTCAAGCTAGAGGGCCATCTCTATGCGGCCCGCTATGACGGCTTTATCGAGGAAAACCCGACAGGCACAGTTCAGGCCAATTTGCCGGTGTTTCAATTCACCCAGACCGCTGCCGATTTCCATGGGCTAGAGCTGGAAGTCAGCCATGATGTCTGGAGCGATGGCGCGCGCACGCTAACGCTTGAAGGTTCTGCCGACTATGTGCGCGGCACGACGGATGCTGGCGCACCTGCGCGCATACCCCCCTATTCCTTAACCGGACGCCTTGGCTGGGAAACGGCAAGCTGGGGCACGAAATTGGAAGCCCGCTATGTCGGCAAGGCCGATCACCTCGCAAGCTTTGAGCGCCCGACCAATGCCTATGGCCTGATCAATATTTCCGCCCACTGGAAGCCGCTGCCGGGCCAGGGCCTCAAATTATTTATCGATGCCAAAAACCTGACCAATGAGACGGCGCGCGAACACGCCTCATTCCTAAAGGATATCGCCCCCATGCCCGGCCGGTCCTTGCGGATCGGAACCGCCTATACATTCTAACCCGTGAACAGCGCCCCTTCCCGGTCTTGAAAAGGGGCGCTGCCATGCCGGTGTACAAGAGGAGGGGACCCTGACACCTACCGGCATTGCGTTCAGACCGACCTAAGCGGCCTGGCCTGAAAACTGTAAATGGCTATTGGCCTTACCGCCGCCGATCTGGAACTGCTGGACAAGCTCGCCCAATTGCACCGCCTCGCGGGTCAGTCCGTGGCTGGCGGCAGTGGTTTCTTCGACCATGGCCGCATTTTGCTGGGTCATCTGGTCCATCTGATTGACCGCGGTATTCACCTCGTGCAGACCACTGGCCTGTTCCTTGGCTGAGGCAGCGATCGCGCCCATCAATTCGTTGATCTTGGCGACCTGTTCGCCCATCAGTACTAGGAACTTGCCGGTATTATCGACCAGTTGCACGCCCGTGCGAACCTGGTCGCTAGAGTCCTGAATTAGGGCCTTGATCTCCTTAGCCGCATCGGCCGAGCGTTGGGCCAGGGCCCGCACTTCGGAGGCCACGACTGCAAAGCCGCGTCCCGCATCACCGGCCCTGGCCGCCTCAACCCCGGCATTGAGCGCCAAGAGATTGGTCTGGAAAGCGATCTCATCGATCACGCCAATAATTTGTCCGATCTGTTCGGAGGAGGTGCGGATACGGCTCATGGCCTCAACCGCCTCGCCGACCACCTGACCGGACTTGGCAGCATTAGCCTTGGCCTCGGCAATCACGCCCTGCATCTGGGCCGTCCCTTCGGCCGTTTGGCGCACTGTGGCCGTGATCTGATCGAGCGCAGCGGCGGTTTGTTCCAGGCTGGCGGCCTGTTGTTCGGTGCGGCGCGACAGGTCGTCAGCCGCCCCATTGATCTCTTCGGCCCCGCCGCGCACGGTTCCGGCCGCGCCAACAATCACCGAGATCGTGTCTTCTAGACCGGCCATGGCCGTATTGAAGTTATGGCGCAGACCTTCGAAAGCCGGCGGGAAGGCTTGAGTAATCTGGTAGGTCAGGTCACCCGCAGACAGGTGTTTTAAACCTTCGCCCAAGGCCGTAACGATCAGGGCCTGGGCGTCGGTCTCGGCCCGGGTGCGGGCCGCTTCGGCGGCCTGGGCGGCTTCTTCAGCCGCGCGGGCCGCCTCTTCACGCTTGCGCTCTGCGGTCTCAATCTCACGGATCCGCACCTGCTCGGCAGCCTTGGCCGCTTCTGCAGCAGCACGCTCATCGTCTTCGCGCTTACGGGCGGCAAGCTCTTCATTACGCAGTCGTACCGCTTCGGCCTGTTTGGCAGCTTCCACCTCAGCCTGAAGTGCTTCTTCACGTTCGCGCGATTGGGCGCGTTCAATCAGGCCAAGACGGAAGATCTCGACCGATTTTGCCATTTCGCCAATCTCGTCTTGGCGATCCGCATAGGGCACGGGGCGGTTATAATCACCCGACGCCAGACGTTCCATATAGCTGGTCATGGATTGGACCGGCTGCACGACACCGCGACGCATCAGCATAATACCGGCAATGATCAGGCCAAACATTAGGCAGGCGGCGCCCCCTAGCCGCGCAAAGGCCGCTCTGGTTACCTGCTCCGACGATTTTTCTCGCTTGGCAGCGGAGGCCGTCGACCGGGTTACGATCTGATCAACAATAGCGCGTTGCGCAGCATAGGCCTTATCGATCTCTAGATTGGCAGCCTCCATTTCAACCATATCACCGGCGTTAATCGCCGCAACCAAGTCCTTCTCTGCAGCCTTCCAAAACCTCGTCGCTTGAAAATCAGAATCCTTAGTGAGCAGCCTTTTAATCTCGGGATCGATATCCGAAGCCGCCCAATAGTCACGGCGGTCATTATAATCCTTATGCAGCTTGGCGATTTTTGCTAAATATTCAGGACCGATCTTGCGTTCCTCCGACGCGGCCATCACTTCGAGGTGGGCTTCAACGACATAGAGCGGCGGCGGCAAAATATCTGCGGTGAGGTCCTTATTCTGGATAATGCTGTGAAACATTGGCCCGCCAACTCGCAATTCTTGCAAGCTTGAAAGGGCAATGCTGCCTGCAACAACCAAGCCCGCTATAAGGGATAAGCCAAATATGTTCAGGGCCGCAGCAATCTTGATACGCATTTGAATTCGATCCGCTCCCAAATTAGGACTACGGATAAAAGAGCTATAACTAGCTAATATTCAGTGAATTTGAACAGTTAAAATCTGCATAATAAAAAGGTTATTATCACGACCCCTATCGGCAAACATTATTTTTAAATTTTAGTATAACGCGACCTATGCCTCAAGCTCAATGTCCCAATAAAGATAATCCAGCCAGCTCTCGTGCAGGTGGTTGGGCGGGAAGCGGCGGCCATGGTCTTGCAATTCATACATATTGGGCCGGGTCGGCATCCGGGCGGGATGCATGCCCGCCTCGCGCGGCGTGCGGCCACCCTTGGTCAGGTTACAGGGCGAACAAGCGGTGACGATGTTTTCCCAGGTCGTGCGTCCGCCCCTTGATCGGGGCAGGACATGGTCAAAGGTCAAGTCATCGCCTGAGCCGCAATACTGACAGCTGAACCGGTCGCGCAGAAATAGGTTAAACCGCGTAAAGACCGGCGGCCGGTCCTGAACCACATATTGTTTTAAAGCGATGACGCTGGGCAGAGC
This sequence comes from Caulobacteraceae bacterium, assembly GCA_947452365.1. Lineage (GTDB taxonomy): Bacteria > Pseudomonadota > Alphaproteobacteria > Caulobacterales > Caulobacteraceae > CAISGS01. The sequence goes on along the minus strand of CANGCO010000021.1, from coordinate 7,048 downwards.
CATTTCAAAGGTCGGGGAATGGACCTTTTGATCATAGGTCGAGACCACATCGACCCGGTCGAGAAACACCGCCTTGACCGATTCCTGCCAGGGCCAAAGCGACAGGGGATAATAGGACAGGGGCCGAAAATCAGCATTCAGCACAAGGGCTGGCCAGCCAGATGGCGCGCGTTTCAGGACCTGCACAGGTCACCTCCACGCCTTTGGATCAAGCTAAGGGATAAATCCCGACTGAGCGCACAAACAGAAAAATGGAAGACAGGTCTCCTGATTTTCGAATCGCAGCGACATATTCCAAATGCATTCAAACCCTTTTACGCGACAAGACCATGACGCCTGAGTCTTTGACCCTGGTCAATCCAGAACGATTTCTCCGCGCTTGACACCGCCATAGCAGCGCCAGAGCAGATGCGCCGCCACACCGCGATAGGGCTGCCAAGCCTCGGCCCGGGCATAGGCCTGCTTTCCATTGGGACGCTCAAGCGCTTGATCGGCCCAGCGCATGGCTTCTTGTAGGGCAACATCGCCGCCGGGAAACACATCCAATCGGCCATGACAAAACATCAGATAGGTTTCGGCGGTCCAGCGGCCAACGCCCTTGAGCGCGGTCAGGGCCGCAATGGCGTCTAAATCGCTCAGCCCAGAAATACTGGTAAAATTGATCGCGCCGCTGTTTTGCGCTGCCGCAATGGCAAGGACATAGCGCGCCTTGGGCCGCGACAGGCCAAATTGCTTGAGACCGTCCTCGTCATAATCAAGCACGCGACCTGGCGTTACCTCACCAAGGCCGGTGGCAAACCGGTTCCAGATCGAGGCCGCGGCCGCAATCGAGACCTGTTGTTCAATGACCATCTTGACCAGACCGGCAAAGCCGCCCGGGCGAAGACGCCATTCAAATTCCGGGGTCGCACGGTCTAGTCTGGCCAAGGCCGGATCGAGCCGAACGAGTTCTGCCCGCGCCTGGCGCAGGTCGTCGGCAGACGGGGGCTGGTAGAGGGACGCGTTCACGCCCCTCACCAAATCCGCATCCCTTGCCGGATGCAAGCCAATTAGGCGCCGACACTGACCATGGCGACGGCCAGGGCGATGCCTAGGCTCAAAAGTCCAAGCACGCCATTGCGGTCAAGGGCACGTTCAAAACGGGTAAGATTTGCGAGAGACATGTCAGTTTCCTTATCTATCATTGCGATGACAGGGCCCCGGGGGAGCGGGACCCGCCCGATCACAATCCTTGGGGAGAAGGACTAAAGTGATCTAGACAGTGCTTAGATACCACTTATCTGAACGGTGTCAAGATGGGCTTTACGAAGAATTCTGAGGGCGCTATAAGGCAATATGAAAGCGCCCTGCCCCTTTACTGGACCCCGCCCCTATCACCATGGCGATCTGCGCCGTGCCCTGCTCGATGCGGCGACGCGAATCTTGGATCGCGACGGTCAAGGCGGCCTATCCTTGCGGGCCGTGGCGCGCGAGGCCGGGGTCAGCCCCGCCGCGCCCTATCATCACTTCAAAGACAAGAGCGAACTGATGCTGGCCATAGCCGAAGAAGGCTTTGATCAGTTGTCAGACTATATTCGTCGCACCACCAATATGTCTGCCCTGCCGATGGAGCGGGTCGCAGCAATCGGTCTGGCCTATGTCGAATTTGCCAAGTCCCACCCTGCCGTTTACCGGGTCATGTATGATTGCTCGCGCGATAGCGACGCCATGCCTGACAAGGCACATGATGCCGAAGATGGGGCATTTAGCCTGCTCAAAAGGGCCATGATCGATATGGGCGTCGCCAGTCCTGATCAGGAAACTGATCTTGAACTGGCCTGTATCGCCGCCTGGTGCGCAGCCCATGGCCTAGCCGAAATGGTCGGCTTTAAGCAGTTCGATGCCCTAAAGGCCGAAATGGGCGGCGAAAAGGCGTTTTTGGCCGGTGTGCTCAGCCATTTGGGCATGTTCGGTCAGGCCAGGTCCAGAGCCTAAGACCCCATGACGCTTACCACCCGGTTCGCCCCCTCGCCGACCGGCCATCTGCATCTAGGCCACGCTTTTAGCGCCCTCAATGCCTACCATTATGCAAAAAGGGCCTCAGGCCGGTTCATCCTGCGCATCGAGGATATTGATCAGGCTCGGTGCCTCCCGGAATTTACCCAGGCCATTTATGCGGATCTGGCTTGGCTGGGCCTAGACTGGGAATCGCCCGTGCGGGTTCAGTCGCAGCATATGGCCGATTATCACGCAGCCCTAGACCGCCTTCGCGAACACCACCTGATCTATCGCTGCTTTAAGACCCGCAAGGCGATTGCCGCCGATATTGGCCGCGCGCCGCATGGCCTTGACCTGCCCTATCGCGGCCAACCCCTATCTCCAGACCAAGAGGCGGAACACATGGCTAGGGGCCATGCCTTTGCCTGGCGTCTGTCGCTCGCAGCGGCGCGCCAGCATCTGGGCAAGGGGTTTGATGATCTGACCTTTATCGAAGACGGCCGCGGCGTGCAGGTTGCAAGGCCACAGCAGGCTGGCGATATTGTCTTGGCACGCAAGGATCTGGGTGTTGCCTATCATCTGGCCGTGGTGGTCGATGACGCCTTGCAGGGGGTCACCCATGTCACGCGCGGCGACGACCTGTTCGAGGCCACGGGCGTGCAGCGCCTGCTCCAAGCCCTGCTCGGCCTGCCCATTCCAACCTATTGCCATCACAGCCTATTAAGCGGCCCCGATGGCCAGCGCCTGGCCAAGCGCGACCGGGCCCAGACCCTCAAGGCGCTGCGCGAGGGCGGCATGGACCCCAGTGATCTGAGGCGGCAACTGGGTTTTGACTAGGTTCAATCCAGGTTCGGCAATTCCCGTTTGGTTGAATGTGGGATTCAGGGGTTCGCTTGAAACGGTCTAGGTCCCCGCCTTCGCGGGGCAGGCGGGGGAGGCCCCCCTACCCCGGCTGTCGCCGGTACTTCCCCCAAGGGGGGAAGATTTGCGTTGTTTAAATCCTCCCCCCTTGGGGGAAGGGGACCCCGAAGGGGTGGAGGGGGCTAGCACTAGCCCGCCCCCCTTCCGCCTTCCCCGCGCATGCGGAGGGCCCCCTACCCCGGCTATCGCCGGTACTTCCCCCAAGGGGGGAAGATTTGCGGTGTTTAAATCCTCCCCCCTTGGGGGAGGGGGACCCCGAAGGGGTGGAGGGGGCTGGGTCCACTTGTTTCGTCTTTCCCCGCCTCCGCTCGGGGGGGGGGATTGAAATGACATCAATCTTCCCCCACCGAATATGGATTGAACCTAGTCCCGATCGCTTTACCAAACGCCAAAGCTAGGCCAGAACAGGGCCATGGAAACCAAGACCTATAATAGGGCCCTCATCGTCCTAATCATCGGGGCCTGCATTATTGGCTTTGCGCCCATCCTTGTGCGCCTAAGCTCGGCAGGCTCAGCCGCAACCGGATTTTGGCGTATGTTGATCGCCCTGCCCGTCCTGGCGATTTTAACCCGGCCAAGCAAGACCGCGCCCATGACGCCGGGGCTTGATTTTAGCTTGAAAAGCCCGCCCTCCATGGTCGCGCTTTTAGCGGGCCTGGCCTTTGCCGCCGATCTGGCCTTTTGGCATTATGGCATTGCCAATACCACGGTCGCCAATGCCACTGTGCTGGGCAATCTGACCCCGATCGTGGTCACGGCCGTGGCCTGGATTGTGTTTCGCGAAGTGCCGCAGCGCTTGTTCTTGGTCGGTCTGGTGCTGGCCATTAGCGGGGCCTTTACGCTGGCCCATGGCGCGGCAAGCGCAGCGCATGGCCGAAATACGGTGCTTGGCGATGCCCTATCAGCGGGCACAGCGGTTTGGTATGCCCTCTATTTCCTTGCCGTGCGCAAGGCCCGGCAAACCGCCAGCGCGCCGCTGGTCATGTTTTGGTCCAGCCTCGTTGCCGCGCCAACCTTGCTGGTTGTAGCCCTTTTTCTGCACGAGCCGCTCTTGCCAAACACCCTGATCGGCGCCCTGGCCTGTATTGGCCTAGCCGGGGTCCATGTCGCCGGCCAAGGCTCGATCGCCTGGGCGCTCGGGCGCCTGCCAACCGCGACCACGGCCCTTGTGGTACTGGTCCAGCCGGTCGTCGCCGCCTGTGTTGGCTGGATGCTATTTGCCGAAGCCATCGGGCCGTGGCAGGTCCTTGGTGGCGTCATGACCCTGTCTGGCGTCGCCCTGGCCCAATGGTCGAGTAGCCGGGCGCAGGAGCCCAAGCCAATAGAAGCCAACTAGCCGCCAGCCTTTTCCCAATAGAAATAGCGATAAACCGTCTTGAAGCCTTCGGCCTCGTATAGCGCTATGGCCCCGGTATTCTTGGCCTCGACCTGTAGATAGGCCGACCATGCGCCGTTCTGAGCAGCCGTGCCCAGTAGGGCGCGCAGGATCTGGCTGGCTAGGCCTTGGCGGCGGTAGTCCGGGTGGGTGCGCATACCAAATATACCCGCCCAAGCGCCCTCGACCGCGCAGGCCCCGATCGCTGCGGCCTGATCGCCCCGGACGAGCTTGGCGAACAAGCGCGGTTGCGCCACCCGCTCCAGGGCGGCTAGCCGCTCGGCCCCATCTTCGGGGCTTGGGGCTGTGGCGGCCATGACGGCGGTAAAGTCGGGGTCGAGCTGGTTGGAGACGGTCACCGACCCATCAATCGCCCCCTCGCCCATCGGGCCAGTCATGACCAAGGTCTCCTTGGCCCTCGCATAGCCGCGCCGGGTCAGGTGATCGGCAAGATCGCCCGGTACTGTCGCGCCCTCGGTCAGCTTAAAGATGGGGGCCAGTCCTAGGCGGTCATAAAACGCCTCGACCGCCTCAATCGCCGCCTCGGTCGCTAGGCCCGGATCGCCAAGCGGCCAGCAGGCATTGATGCGCAGGGAATAACCATCGCTGGCATAAAGGTCCCAGCCACCCAGCGCCCTATGCCGCGCCGCGGGCCAGGCGCGCGCGGCAATGCGTTCTAGGGCCTGGGGATCGATCGGCGGCGCGGCTAAGGCCAAGCCTAGTGGTCCGAGATCAGGGCTTCGATCAGACCCCTGGCCTGCTGGCTTGACCAGTCTGCACCGCCCTCCAGCCGCGCACGCTCGCGGCCCTGACGGTCGATTATCACTGTGGTCGGCAGCCCTGCGGGGCGGGGGTCGAGCCCAAAGGCCAAGGCGTATTTGGCATCGCGATACAGGACCAAAGGCGGGGTCTTGGCAATGTCTGAACGGGCCAGATCGTCATAGTCCATACTGTCGACACTGACAGCCACCACCTTGACCGGCTGAGCGGCATAGGCGGCCTGAAGCTTGGCCAGGGTTGGCATTTCTTCTTTGCAGGGCCCGCACCAGGTCGCCCAAAGGTTCAGGACCACAACCTGGCCCTTGAAATCGGCCAGTGTCACAGGCTTGCCATCGGCATCGCGAAAACTCGTCGTCGGGGCAGGCTTAGGCTCTGGCCAGACCACCAGCTTGGCCAGGGCCCCGGTTTTGAATTCATTCAAATCGGTCGGCAGCTTGGGTTTGATCGAAGCGCTAAGGATGACATATAGGATACCGACAACACCGATCAGCGCAAATACGCCGATCGCCATCGAGATCAGGCTACGCCGGGGCGGGGTCTGGCCGCCATCGGGCGGAGTTTGGACACTATTCATATGACGAAAAATTCCTCGGTCGGTTCGAACGCAACGGACACCCCCATAGCCTCGACAAGCCCGGCTGGCCAGACCATGTGGGGCGGACGGTTTTCCGCCAAGCCTGCCGACCTGATGCAGGCCATCAATGTCTCCATCGGGTTTGACAAGCGTCTAGCCAGCCAAGACCTGGCCGGATCGCGTGCCCATGCTGCCATGTTGGCCGCAACCGGGGTGATTTCAAGGGTGGATGAGGCGGCAATCCAAGGCGGTTTGTCGCAGATCGAGGCGGAAATGGCCGGAGGCACCTTTCCCTTCCGCGACGAGTACGAAGACATTCACATGAATGTTGAGGCGCGCCTGCGCGAGCTGATCGGCCCGGCGGCGGGGCGGCTGCATACGGCAAGGTCGCGCAATGACCAGGTCGCGCTCGATTTTAGGCTCTGGATCCGTGAGGCTTGCGAACGCACCGCTGGCCAGATCCAAGACCTGCAAAAGGCCCTGATCGCCAAGGCCGAGCCACATGCCGACACCCTGATGCCCGGCTTTACGCATTTACAACCCGCCCAGCCCACCACATTTGGCCACCACCTGATGGCCTATGTCGAAATGTTTGCCCGCGACGCCTCGCGCTTTAACGATGCGCGCCAGCGGATGAATGAGTGCCCATTGGGTGCCGCGGCCCTAGCCGGCTCACCGTTTCCGATTGACCGGTACCAGACCGCCAAGGCGCTGGGCTTTGATCGGCCAACGGCCAATTCGCTCGATAGTGTCGCGGCCCGCGATTTTGCGCTCGAGGCCCTGTCAGCCGCCAGTATCTGCGCCGTGCACCTATCGCGCCTGGCCGAAGAGATTGTGCTTTGGGTCACACCCCAGTTCAATTTTGTCGCCCTCAGTGATGCCTTTACCACCGGCTCGTCGATCATGCCGCAAAAGCGCAATCCCGATGCGGCCGAGCTGGTCCGGGCCAAGGTCGGGCGGATCCTAGGGGCCCTAACGGGTCTTACTGTGGTCATGAAGGGCCTGCCCCTGACCTACTCCAAGGATATGCAGGAAGACAAGGAGCCATGTTTCCTGGCCTTTGACAGCCTAGACCTTGCCCTATCGGCCATGACCGGCATGGTCGCCGATATGCAGCCGGTCAAGGACAGCATGGCTAGGGCCGCTGGCTCTGGCTATTCCACGGCAACCGATCTGGCCGATTGGCTGGTGCGGGTTTTGGACATGCCGTTTCGCGATGCGCACCATATTACCGGGGCGGCGGTCAAACGGGCCGAGGCCTTGGGGCTTGAGCTATCGGCCCTGCCGCTGGCGGAATTGCAAACTTTGGATGCGCGGATCACGCCAGCAGTCTATGAGGTCTTGACGGCAAAGGCCTCGGTGGCCAGTCGTCGCAGTTATGGTGGCACCGCGCCTGATCAGGTCCGGGCCCAGATTCAGCG